>CAMWWJ010000413.1 GCA_947177925.1 uncultured Lachnospiraceae bacterium | reverse complement strand
CCCTGTCCCACCCCTAACACTGCCATATCCCCTCCCGCCTCCTACTGGGTATCGAAATGCGGTCAGTTTGAGAAATTTTGCACTTTGATTTTAAAAAAGTGCCTCAATCCAAATATCGTTTTGAGGCACTTTATCGTCTGTGTGTATTTATTTGTTATTATTTTAAAAATTCTTTTATCTTGGCATATACGCCCTTGCCGTCAAGGCCGTATTTTTCCACCAGTATCTGTGCGGAGCCGGACTCGCCGAATACGTCATTGATACCGATTTTTAAGACCTGGGTGGGAGCCTTTTCGGAAAGCACGTCGCATACTGCGCTGCCAAGGCCGCCGATTACGGAATGTTCTTCTACGGTAACGATTTTTCCGGTTTCTTTTGCTGCTGCCACGATTAAATCTTCATCCAGAGGCTTTATTGTATGGATGTTGATTACCTTTGCGTTTACACCGTCTGCTGCAAGCTTTTTGGCTGCTGCCAGTGCGCTTTCCACGCAAATGCCGGTTGCAACGATTGTAAGGTCTTTGCCTTCCTTTAATACGACACCTTTGCCAAGCTCGAATTTGTAATCCGGCCTGTCATTGATAATCGGTACAGGGGAACGGCCAAAGCGCAAATAAACCGGACCGTCATATTCTGCTGCTGCTTTCGTGGCCTCTGCTGCTTCTAATGCATCGGAGGGGCACACTACAACCATATCCGGAATGGTGCGCATCAATGCGATATCTTCATTACATTGGTGGGAAGCGCCGTCTTCTCCTACAGTGATTCCTGCATGGCTTGCGCCGATTTTTACATTTAAGCGGGGATATCCCACGGAATTTCTTACCTGTTCAAAGGCCCGTCCTGCTGCAAACATGGCAAAGCTGCTTGCAAAGGGAATCTTTCCCATGGTTGCCATACCTGCTGCAATGCCTACCATATTGCTTTCCGCAATACCACAGTCAATATGCCTGTCCGGATATGCCTGCTGAAACATACTTGTTTTCGTAGCGCCAGCAAGGTCTGCATCCAATACTACCAGATTTGGATATTGGGCGCCAAGCTCCACAAGCGCTTTTCCATAGCCTTCTCTCGTGGCTGCCTTTTTTACTTCTGACATAATGCTTCACCTGCTTTCTCTAACTCAGACATAGCCTGGGCAAATTGTTCATCATTGGGGGCAACTCCATGCCAGGAAGCCTGATTTTCCATAAAGGAAACGCCTTTTCCTTTGATTGTTTTGGCAATAATGGCAGTTGGCATTCCTTTTGTCTGCCGTGCCTCTAAAAAGGCGGCACGAATTGCATCAAAGTCATGCCCGTCTATATTGATTACATGAAAGTTAAATGCTTCAAATTTTTTATCAATCGGATAAGGAGAGCATACTTCTGCTATATCTCCGTCAATCTGCAGACCATTATTGTCTACGATTACAACTAAATTGTCCAGATTTTTATGTCCCGCAAACATGGCGGCTTCCCATACCTGACCTTCCTGGATTTCACCATCTCCAAGTAAGGTATATACCCGAAAATCCTTTTCATCCATTTTTCCGGCAAGAGCCATGCCTACCGCAGCGGAAACACCTTGTCCCAAGGAACCGCTGGACATATCTACTCCCGGCGTGTGCTGCATACATGGATGTCCTTGCAGATAGGAGCCAAGCTTACGAAGCGTTATCAGGTCTTCTACAGGGAAAAAGCCCTTATGTGCCAGAGCCGCATATAGTCCCGGCGCCGTATGTCCTTTAGACAACACAAAACGATCCCTGTCAGCCATATCCGGATTCTTAGGATCAATGTTCATTTCTTCAAAATAAAGATAAGTAAAGATATCAGCGGCTGAAAGCGATCCGCCCGGATGACCGGCCTTAGCGCTATGTACAGATGCCACAATACCCTTGCGAACTTCATTAGCTACTTTTTGAAGCTCTAAATTGTCCATGATGTTCCTCCTAAAATTCATTCTCAACCTTGTAAAGCATATCACAATTTCTACGGATTGAAAACGTTTTTTTAGAAAATTCGCTATATTTCCTGTTCTTTCCATGATTTTGTATCGGGAAGCTGTCTCATTCTTCCCTGATTTTTTATTGGAGAATTATTTCTGAGCATTAAAATACCGTGCGTTTTACCTCGAACCACGCCCATACACGTTACCTTTACAGTTAGCTCCGCCCAGGCACCCTCACGGCACATGGAAGGTTCCACTTAGTGCTGCTTTGTTCCCAACCTGACACGGTTCATGGATTCCCATTGCGTAAGACCCAAACTTCAACGCCACTTATAAAGGGCAGCTATACAAGCTAAAGCCCTCCGTAAAACATCACCCCTACTAGAGCGGATTGTAGGTACAAGGCTCCGCTACTGCCCCGGCTGCACGGTTTAATTAGTATATCGTTTTTTCTTACTTTTGTCAAATTTTTATTGCGTCTTGATAGCGTAAGTTTATTGTAGGAATGAGACAGACAGAGTAGTCCCTTGATCAGGTCAGAACGCTCGACCATCTTTACTATACCCGAAGTCTTATGTTCCTACAAGCCC
>CAMWWJ010000412.1 GCA_947177925.1 uncultured Lachnospiraceae bacterium | reverse complement strand
AGGGAGTTTCATACTTCCCAAAATTAAACGATTAATTAAGAGGTAGTTAAATTCCCATTTGTTGATTAGAGTAGTGAAGAGCAATGAATTGACATTTTTCTTGTTTATGTTCTTTTTACATGGTGCTAGCACCATGTAAATAAAGCAGTTAAGGAGAATGGTGGTCTTGGTGCCAAAACGGTGCCAAGAAATCATGCAAATAAAAATACGTCATATAAAAACAACGATTTTATGCTGTTTTCCGCAATAAAAAGCATAGAAAATATCTCAAAAAACGCTATTCAAATACCGTGAGGGTGGTAGAACAGTTGGTTCAGGCCGTGTTGCTACTATCATCGAGTAATCTTTGATAGTGTATCTAAAAAGCTAGATTTTATAGGGCTTTCCGAGAAATCGGGAAGCCCTTTTTACGTCCTGAAATAGGTGGAAGGGCTTGACAAAAGTTGATTATATGATAAACTTAACGGTGTTAAGTTTGGAGGTTGAGATGGATAAAAAATATCATCATGGAGATTTAAAAATTCAATTAATAAAGACCGGTTTGCATATGATACAAGAAGATGGAATTAATAAGTTGTCTTTAAGAAAATTGGCGCAGTTGTGTAATGTCAGCGAAGCTGCGCCTTATAGTCATTTTAAAAATAAGGGCGAATTATTGATTGCAATTCAAGAATATATAACCGAACAATTGCAAAAACGTCTTGAAGATGCCTATGAGAGAACAGAGCATGGTAATTCCCCGATAGCAATATTAAACATGGGAAAAGCTTATGTCCAATTTTTTATCAGGTATCCCGAATACTATTCATTTTTATTTGCGCAACCTTATTTGAAGATAGATTTATCTATGGGTAATGAACCAAATGCATTTGAGCCTTTTCAATACTATAAGGAGAAGGCATATACGATTTATAAGAACGAAGGTTTCAGTGAGGAACGTATTAAGTATGGTATTATCGCCATGTGGGCAAAGGTTCATGGTATCGCAGCTATTGCTTCGATGCAGGATGTAAATAGAGATTTTGAATGGGAAGATGTTTTAGATAAAATATTGGTTGAATAGGTGATACATAATGAAAAGAAAGAGAGTGCCTAAAATGATAATAGGTTTTTCGGTGTTTGCTGCAGTTTTACTGCTGTTAATTATAATTGTTTTTCCACCAAGCAAGGGCATAATACCGCAATTTTGTAATGAAAATGGAGAGGTTATTGAGAATAGCATAGCTGAAAAGTGTTATTTAGAAGTTGAAGATGGAAATCTCGGAATGATTATCATGGCAAAGGATATTAGTAATCCGGTTTTATTGGTTTGCGGAGGGGGACCGGGAATTCCCGAATATTTAATGGAATATATGTATCCATCCTGTCTTGCAGATAAATTTGTGGTTTGTTATTTGGAATATAGGGGAACCGGATTATCATACAGTTCTGATATCAAAGCAGAAGAAATGACCACGGAAAAATATATATCAGATGTTGTTGCAGTAAGCAAATATTTGTCCGAAAGATTTGGACAAGAAAAAATGTATATTATGGGACATTCGTTTGGTACATATATTGCCATCAAAACAGTACAGCGATATCCGGATTATTATCATGCATATATAGCAATGGCGCAGATTTGCAATCAGACAGATTCTGAATATATGGCATATGATTATATGAAAGCTCTATATGAGCAACTAGGTAATACCAAAATGGTTGAGAAATTTGAGAATTGTCCGATTCGAGAATCCGATGAAACGTATGCAAAGTATTTTTCATCTTCTTTGCGTGATACAGCAATGCATGAGTTAGGCGTTGGTACAACAAGAGATATGGACTCTGTAATTACCGGAATTTTCTTCCCAAGTTTGAGATGTATGGCTTATACCTGGCAGGAAAGAATAAATATATGGAGAGGGAAAGGGCTGTCTACACAATTTCCTGTTGTAACAGATTCTACGCATTTCAATGCTTTTAGCGAAGTACCTTCTTTACAGATTCCTATTTACTTTTTTGCAGGAAAATACGATTATACATGCAGTTTTGATTTGCAGTATGAGTATTATGAACAAATTGAAGCACCAATAAAAGAATTTTATGTGTTCAATAATTCGGCGCATAGTCCTATATTTGAAGAGCCGGAAGCGGCATCTAAATTGGTTGAAGAGATATTAGAAGTAGAATAGTGCAAAATTCAGTTTGGTTAAGGGAAGCATCCCCAGTGCCAAGAAATCATGCAAATAAAAATTGACCATATAAAATCAACGGAAATACGCAGATTTTAGCCATAAAAAGTATAGAAAATACGTTGAAAAACACTATTCATATAGCGTGAGGGTGGTAGAACAGTTGGTTCTGGTAGGGTTGCTTCTATCATTGAGTAAATAGAATTATGTATGGGCAAATAACGCTATACGTTCTGCAGTTTCTACACTTTATTAATGAGTAGATAAATAAGGAGTGGCGGATATGACAAATATAAATGCAGCAGAAATATTGCCAGAGCAATTATTAAAATGTTAATTATAACTGTTCTTGCTACTTGTGTGAC
>CAMWWJ010000411.1 GCA_947177925.1 uncultured Lachnospiraceae bacterium | reverse complement strand
GTGGAAAATAATGTAAATTACGATTTAAAACTTGGTTGAAAGTGGTACTCCTCCCGCAGCCGCTCCAAAATTCCCATTGAACTTATTTCAGAATTTAGCTATAATAAAGTTCGTCACTATACTAAAAACAAGGAGAATACCATGGATATCATTCAAAAGCTAAAGGAAGAATTAAATGTGGAAAAATGGCAGGTGGAGGCTGCCGTAAAGCTGATAGATGAAGGAAATACCATTCCTTTTATTTCCCGTTACCGAAAAGAAGCAACCGGAGCGTTAAACGATGAAGTGCTTCGAAATTTGTTTGAACGGTTGAACTATCTTCGAAATCTGGAGGAAAAGAAGGAAACGGTTCTTGCAAGCATTGAAGAACAGGGAAAATTAACGGAAGAACTGAAAGAACGGATTATTGCGGCTGAAACCTTAGTGGTAGTGGAAGACTTGTACCGTCCTTACCGTCCTAAGAGAAAAACAAGGGCTTCCGTTGCAAAGGAAAAAGGACTGGAACCTCTGGCACAGATCATTCTGGCACAGGAGCTTACCACCCCTCTTGAAGAGGAAGCAAAGGCCTTCATCAATGAGGAAAAGGAAGTAAAAACTGTGGAGAATGCCATTGCCGGAGCAAAGGATATTATCGCAGAGTCCATTTCTGATGAAGCAGACTATCGTATTTACATCCGGAATGCTACTTTTGAAGAGGGCAAAATTACAAGCTGCGCAAAGGAAAAGGAAACCCAGAGTGTATACGAAATGTACTATGACTATGAAGAGCCCGTAAAAAAAGCTGCCGGACACAGGATTCTTGCATTAAACAGAGGGGAAAAAGAAAAAATACTCACCGTAAAGATAGCGGCGCCTGTAGAAAGAATTTTAATGTTCCTGGAGAAAAAGGTCATTACAAAGGAAAATCCCATTACCTCTCCTGTGTTGAAGGAAGTCATTGCAGACAGCTATGACCGTCTGATTGCTCCTGCTATCGAACGTGAAATCCGTAATGAGCTGACAGAAAAGGCAGAGGATGGCGCCATTACTGTATTCGGCAAAAACTTAGAGCAGCTTTTGCTGCAGCCTCCTATTGCGGGCCGTACTGTTCTCGGATGGGATCCGGCCTTCCGTACAGGCTGTAAGCTGGCAATCGTAGATGCAACCGGAAAGGTATTGGATACGAAAGTTATTTTCCCTACCGCTCCCCAAAACAAGGTAGAGGAATCGAAAACAGAATTAAAAAGACTGATAAAAAAATACAATGTCTCCCTGATTTCCGTAGGAAACGGAACTGCTTCCAGAGAATCCGAACAGATCATCGTTGATTTGTTAAAAGAGCTGGATTCCAAAGTGGAGTATATTATCGTAAATGAAGCCGGAGCTTCTGTTTACTCCGCTTCCAAGCTGGCAACGGAGGAATTCCCCAACTTTGACGTTGGACAAAGAAGTGCCGTCTCCATAGCAAGGCGTTTGCAGGACCCTCTGGCCGAGCTTGTAAAAATCGATCCAAAATCCATTGGCGTGGGACAATATCAGCATGATATGAACCAGAAAAAGTTAAGCGAAGCTTTAAGCGGCGTTGTGGAAGACAGCGTGAATAAGGTAGGCGTTGATTTAAATACTGCCAGCGCTTCCCTGTTGGAATATATTTCCGGCATCAGCAAGGTAATTGCCAAAAACATCGTGGATTACCGGGAAACAAACGGACGCTTTACAAACCGTAAGCAGCTTTTAAAAGTGGCAAAGCTGGGACCAAAGGCATATGAGCAGTGTGCAGGCTTTATGCGCATTTCAGACGGGGACAATCCGTTGGATGCGACCAGCGTCCATCCGGAATCCTATGAGGCTGCCCTGAAGCTTTTGGATAAGATGGGCCTTACTATGGAGGATGTGAAGGAGGCGCAGAAAAAAGCGGCAGAAAAAAAGACCGTTGCCAAAAAAGCTCCTGCCAAAGAGCCTCAAAAGAAAAAACAGCCAAAGGTAGTGATCCGCAACACCAATACTGCCATGGGAAAGGCACTGGCAGAAGCCATGGGCGGCATTCAGTTAACGTCTGCTAACGAAACAGCGGAAAAGAACGAAACTCTTAAAGGAAGCGACAACATTTCAGGCCTTGAGAAAAAAATAAAGGATAAAAAGAAACTGGCAGAGGAACTTGGAATCGGCGAGCTGACACTAACCGACATATTAAGGGAATTGGAAAAACCTGCCAGAGACCCAAGAGATGATATGCCTGCCCCGATCTTAAGAAGCGATGTTCTTGATATGAAGGATCTGACTCCCGGTCTTGTTTTAAAGGGTACTGTCAGAAATGTCATTGACTTTGGCGTATTTGTGGATATCGGTGTCCATCAGGACGGGCTGGTCCATATTTCCCAGATTACCGATAAATTTATTAAGCACCCCCTTGAAGCAGTCAGTGTCGGGGACATTGTAGAGGTAAAAGTCATGAGCGTAGATCTTGCAAAGAAGCGAATTCAGCTTACAATGCGTTTTTAAGTGAGAAAATTATCATTGCTTTATAAAATAAAATATGCTAGAATCATTACGTTGCACTTAAT
>CAMWWJ010000410.1 GCA_947177925.1 uncultured Lachnospiraceae bacterium | reverse complement strand
CTTAGCACTGCTGCGTTTTTATAGAGCGGGAGCGTGGCGACGTAGAAACATTTTCTGCCAAGAGCCCGTCCCGGTGCCTGTGAAGAAAGCTGCGGGCTGAACTGTTACCTTTTCCTATCAATTTTTCGGTTGTAAGCTTGAAATTCCTTTGCTATAATAGAGAACAGTATAAAAATATGGAGGATTTGTTATGAAAAACATGAAAAAATTTGCAGCCCTGTCTTTGGCTGCCGTTATGGCTCTGTCTTTCACGGGCTGTAGCAATGTAGCGGAAAATACCGTATTTACCATAGACGATTTATGCGGTAAGAAAATCGGCGTTCAGCTTGGAACCACCGGAGATATTTATGCTTCTGATTATGAAGATTTAGAAAGCGGCGTCTTTCCGGAAGGATACGAAGGCGAAGCTTCTACTGTAGAACGTTTCAATAAAGGCAACGATGCCGTACAGGCATTAAAGCAGGGTAAGATTGACTGTGTTATCATTGATGCTCAACCGGCAAAAGCATTTGTTGAGAAAAACGATGATTTAATGATTCTGGACGAGGAATTCGCAATTGAAGAATATGCAATCTGTGTCTCCAAGGACAAAGCAGATTTAACCGCTGCCATCAACGGGGCTCTGTCCGAGTTAAAGGCAGACGGTACATTGGATTCCATCATCGCCAATTACATAGGGGATGACACAAAGGGACAGTCTCCTTACGAATCTCCCGCTGATGTGGATCGTTCCAAGGGAACTCTTGTGATGGCCACCAATGCCGCTTTTGAACCATATGAGTATTATGAAGGCAGTAAAGTTATCGGAATCGATGTGGATATGGCACAGGCAGTCTGCGACAAGCTGGGTTATGAACTGAAAGTAGATGATATTGAATTTGATGCGATCATCAATGCGGTACAGTCCGGCAAGGCAGATATCGGCGTGGCAGGCATGACTGTTACAGAAGACCGTTTACAGAGCATTGACTTTACCGACAGCTACACCACTGCTACCCAGGTCATAATCGTAAGAAAGTAATAGGATGATACCTCATGAATAACTTTATACAAAGCTTTGAGCTGAATTTTATAAAAGACAAACGTTATATGTATCTGGTAGAAGGTCTTGGCAATACGCTTCTCATTACCTTTTTTGCGGTAATTCTTGGCGTATTGCTTGGTTTTCTCATTGCCGTTGTCCGCTCTACTCATGATAAGACAGGCAGAATGAAATTTTTAAATGCCCTCTGTAAGTTTTATTTAGCAGTCATCCGGGGAACTCCTGCCATGCTGCAGCTTCTGATCTGGTTTTATGTGATTCTGGTTGCCACTCCTTTTCCAAAGGTAGTGGTAGCCATGATTGCTTTTGGCATCAACTCCGGTGCCTATGTGGCAGAAATCGTCCGTTCCGGCATTATGTCCATTGATAACGGGCAGTTTGAAGCAGGACGGAGTCTGGGCTTTAGCTACAGGCAGACCATGATATACATTATTCTTCCCCAGGCATTTAAAAATGTGCTTCCTGCACTGGCAAACGAATTTATCGTGCTGTTAAAGGAAACCTCTGTCTGCGGCTATATCGGCATTATGGATCTGACAAGAGGAAGCGATATTATCAGAAGCCGTACTTATGAAGCCTTTCTGCCGCTGATTGCAGCAGGGCTTATCTATTTAATAATCGTTATGCTGCTCACCGGACTGGTAGGCAGACTGGAAAGGAGGCTTCGGACCAGTGACCGATAATACTGCATTGTTTGAAATAAAAGACTTAGAAAAATCATTTGGAGATAATCTGGTTCTGAACCATATTTCCACTTCCGTCAAGAAAGGGGAGGTTATCGCCATCATCGGACCTTCCGGCTCCGGCAAGTCCACTTTCTTACGTTCCTTGAATTTATTGGAAATGCCTACAGGCGGCACTATTTTATTTGAGGGACAGAATATTACGGATAAGCATGTGAATATTGACAAGTACCGTCAGAAAATCGGCATGGTATTCCAGCATTTTAATTTGTTCCCCAATATGACTATATTACGGAATATGACTTTGGCTCCTATGAAGCTTTTACATATGTCCGAGCAGGAAGCAAATGAAATGGCCATGGGATATTTGGAACGGGTAGGTCTTTTGGAAAAGGCAAATGCCTATCCGGGACAGCTTTCCGGCGGGCAGAAGCAGCGTATTGCTATTGTCCGGGCTCTTTGCATGAATCCGGAGGTGCTGTTGTTTGATGAGCCCACTTCTGCTTTGGATCCGGAAATGGTAGGGGAAGTGTTAGAGGTAATTGGGGATTTGGCAAAGCAGGGAATGACGATGCTGATCGTTACCCATGAAATGGGGTTTGCTAAGGAGGTTGCTTCCAGAGTTCTTTTTATTGATGAAGGAAGGATTGTGGAGGAAAATACGCCGAAGGAATTGTTTGAATGTCCTAAGAGTCCACGGCTTCGGGAGTTTTTGGGGAAGGTTTTGTAAGGGGTTTGATAAACGGACGTGGGAGCCGGCAACGCATATAGTAGTCTTCTGGGCACGCTTTCGCTCTGCAAAGACGCAGCGGTACTAA
>CAMWWJ010000409.1 GCA_947177925.1 uncultured Lachnospiraceae bacterium | reverse complement strand
CCAAAATGTGGGTAAAAAAAGTTAGTGATTTTAAAAATCAATCAATCCCATTTCACAATCTTTTTATAAATATTTTTTCGCATGATTCCCCACTTATGGCTTATAATGGTATATATGAATCCATCAAAAATATATCTTACAACTTATTATCAGGAGGAACCAATATGGCATTTCGTGAAAAATTAGGAGAATTTGCAAAAACAGCATGTGATAAAACCGGAGAAGCGGTAGAATACACCAGATTAAATGCAAAAATCTTTTCTGAGAAAAACGCAATCAAGGACGATTATAAGAAACTTGGAGAATATATGTATCAGGCATATAAAGACGGCATTGCCATGGATGAGCGGGCTTTGGATTTCTGCCGCTCTATTGATGCCCACAACATGATTATTGAAAGCACCCAGGAGGAACTGAACCGTTCCAAAACAGCACAGAATAAAACAAAAACGGCCGCTGAAGACTCTGCTGCAGATACTGTTATTGTCTCTCAGGTAATCAACACTTCCAAAGATGAAGTGGAAATGACTGCAGAAGATGCCTGACAGCCATTTATCACAAAAAGCATTTTTTCTCTCCCCGACCTTACATCGGGGAGTTTTCTTATGCTGCTTAGTTACGCATCTTCCACTTCAATAAAATCCGCCGACTCAATGGTAAGCAGGTCTTCCTTGCTGGGATTTTCCATACTAATCAGTCTGGTTGCCTGATTGGAAATAGCCCGCTCAAGCATATTCCGCACATCTCTTGCATTAGCAAAATTTTCCGGCCGCATTTCGGTTCTTTTTAACAAAAAGCTTTCCGCATACATCCTTGCCCCTTCCGACAAAAGGTAGTCCTGCTTTTTGCACATTTTTTCCAGAATGGCCAGTTGTTCTTCTGCCGTATAATCCTCAAAATAAACAAATTTGTTAAAACGGGATTTCAGCCCCGGGTTGGACTCCAAAAAAGCGGCCATCAACTCCGGATATCCCGCAACGATTACAATCAGATTGTCCCTGTTATCCTCCATTGCCTTTAGAAGCGTATCCACCGCCTCCTGTCCGTAATCGCCTTCCCCTTTGTTTACCGTTAATGTATAAGCTTCATCAATAAATAGAATGCCGCCCATGGCTTCCTTGACCACTTCCTGCACTCGCTCTGCAGTCTGTCCTAAATAGCCCTTTACAAGACCGGAACGGTCTACCTCTACCAGATGTCCCTTTTCCAGCACCCCCAGGTCTTTATAAATCCCCGCCAGAATTCTTGCCACCGTTGTTTTTCCGGTGCCCGGATTTCCTGAAAATACCATGTGTTTTGTGGTAGCGGTATTTTTCAGTCCCCTTGCTTCCCTTATTCTTTGAATGCGCAGCAGGTTGATTAAACTATTCACTTCTTTTTTTACTGCCCGAAGCCCAACCATATTATTGAACTCTTCCAGCTTTTCTTCCAAAGTGGTTTCTTCTTCATCTTTGCATCCTTTTTTCTCCTGTTCTTTTTCAGCTGTTCCACCAAAAACAGGCTGCCCGTCCGCTCCTATATCAATCGCTTCCAGATTAATCTGAAATTCCTTATCCAGCCCCTGCCAGAACACACCAAACTCTTTTAAATGTTCCTCCAGCTTTTGGATATATACTGTATAAGCGCGACAGGTCTCATGGGTAGGATTGCTTTTTACGCCTGCTAAAAAAAAGCTTCCGAACACCTTGTACATATCAAACAAAATCTGTGCTTTCTGTCTGTAAAAAGGCGGCTCGGCTTTCTTTTCTCCTGCATCCGATAATACCGCATAATGCAGGATACTTGGAATGGTATTTACATAATCCAAAGGAATATGCTCCCGAAACTTTAATGTACAAAGATCCCTTTCATTTGGAAATACAGCCAGCTTATCGCCGATTGTCTTGATTTCCTCCGAGGAAATGGTGCCATCCGCATCTGCCAGATAAACAGCAAATTTTAAGAGTTCATAATGAAACCCCGCCTTAATTGCGGTAGGCCTTCTTTCATGAGGGCCCACTCCAAAGCGAGTTTTTTCCAGCCACTCACACACATTATCGCATAAATTCATCAATTGCCGAAAATCATCAATTCTCATATCGTCCCCCTGGTTCACTTTCTCTCCAATTTTAGTCTATTCTTCCATTCTCTTTTGTATTATTACCTGAATTTTCCTGTTTTATACAATGCCTGCGAAAATTCCCTAATTACAGTGCCTTTCGCCAGCCGCTTTTTATGACTTCTTTGCTCCCATCATGGAAAACCCAAGGAAAAATACCATATCCACCACAACAATGCTTGCGCCGGTAGGAGTGGCAAGCATGTAAGACAAGGCTAATCCCAAAGTAAAACTAACAGCAGCCAATATCAATGAGCAGATTATCACGCTTTTAAAATCCTTACATACCCGCATTGCCGTAAGTGCCGGAAAGATAATCAGGCTTGAAATCAAAAGAGTTCCCATCATGCGCATGCCCAACACAATCGTAATGGCAATTAAAAAGGCAAGCACCGTTCTGTACAGCTCCACTTTCGCTCCCGTTGCCCTGGCAAATGTCTCATCAAAGGTAACCG
>CAMWWJ010000408.1 GCA_947177925.1 uncultured Lachnospiraceae bacterium | reverse complement strand
AAAGGAAAGCAGTGCAATAAAAATTAGAAGCATACAAGCAGCAAGCTTATATAGAGTCAATAATAACTATAAGTTTGTGTTGAAAATTAAAAACAAAGATGGAAATTATAGTGGATTAAAAGAGTATAAAGATCCCACCCTTGATTTTGGGAACGCTGTTATTAATAATAGCCTATTTGCAGAATATGTCCGTAAGCATGGTGTAACTGTTAATAGAAATAAAAGAAGTTTGGATTTTCTGATGATGAAATTTGATTGGGGAGTTGATGAAGATGATTCCAATAAAGATAATATAAAGCCAGCTATAACAACACAGCAATTAAGAGATTATTATTATGAGAATGGCGCAATCGTAGCATGGAAAACATTTGATTCAAAAACTGGCAAGGAAATTCAAGGGAAAGAGAAGATCATAACCTATAAAATGCTTTTAAGGACTCCTGGAAAAGCAAAAGAAGGGCATTGTCTCTTTATTAGAGAAGAGTTACACAAAAAGGTTTTGGCTTATCTTACAATGGGCCTTTGGGAGAGAATGCCTGATGTAAAAGGTGCTAAGATAGTTGAAATGTCTGCTTATGCGCCACTTATTACTGCTACTGCAATAGATTATATTCAGATTCCTTTGGAGAACATTTTTGTATTAAAGGATCAAGAAAGTTCATGTTTTAAAAAGGCAATTGTTGTAAAGGCTAAAGAGATTGGTTATACCAGAAAAGAAAAGGATTTTTCAGCTTTTGAAGAATATATCAATCAATATGGATTGACTTTTTATAAGAAAAAGGCAAAAGAAAATCATAGCTTGACTTATGTTGGAAGAACGAAACAAGAGTTGGAGGCAAATGGTGTTGATGTAAGCCTGTGTCCTGAAAAAGATATTACATATTGTAAAAAGGAATGCTACTGTGATAGAGAAAATGAGGTATCTGAAATTACAAATACCTTATGGGACGGCATGGGGTGTATTGATAATTCAATTTTCCCGGAGAATATGGAAGGATTTATATATTGTAGGAGCCATTTCTTTAAGTCATGCTTATTTAGGGGAAATATTCAACAATATTTTAGAGATTACTATGGTGAAAACTATAATACAGCATATGAAACGGATATGACTGGACGAAGAATAAAAGTTACGGACATTAAAGTGATTATTACAGAAAACTCCTTGAAGTGGATAAAGGTCCTGGGATTAATGAGCAAAAGCGGGACAATGGCAGATGGCTTTAAATATTACAGTAAAGTAATGAAGAAAGATGGTGAAATGTTTGCAATTGTTAAGACTGCTCATAGCAGCAAGTATGATGATTTGCAAAGAAGTTCCTTTCAAATGAACAACACGCTACTTACTACTGACCGTGATATTTTGAAAGGAATAGCAGCCCCAAGCATTGAATACTGTAATAGGTTGAAACTGGATGATGAAGCATTCCTGAAATATCTGGAGATAACTGGTTCTGCGAGTTATAGCATCAATAATGTTTTGATTGATCTTTATAGGTGGAATGATGAATTCAGGTATATGGAGTGGTTTAAAAATAAGAAGAAAGCGAAAATTAATGAACTGAAAGACCAGAGGCTTAAACTTGGCAAACTGTTCCAATATGGTGATAATTTAGTTATATGTGGAAATCCGGTTGCCATGCTGATGGCAGTTACAGGACAAAGCCATATTGATGAAAATTGTTTCAGGCAATTTGATGATAGAATCCAATGCTGTACAAGCAGATTTGGGGAAGGTGAAATGCTTGCCGGTTTCCGAAGTCCGCATAATAGCCCAAACAATATTGTATATTTGGAGAATGTGTATCCTGATAAAATTAAGAAATATTTTCCAAATTTAGGCGATAATGTAATTATTATCAATGGGATTGGGACAGACGTACAAAGTCGGCTTAACGGCCAGGACTTAGATACAGATTCAATTTATACGACTAACCAGAAGAATATTGTTGAGCTTGCAAAGAAAGCATATACGGAATACCCGACTATCATTAATGCTATAAAATATGGCAACAGTGAATATGATAAAAGTATGCTTTCTTATTCCAAAATGGATGCCAATATTTCTTCCGCACAATATAGTATCGGCTCTGCAAGTAATATCGCTCAATTGGCTTTGAGCTATTGGTTTGACGGAGGATGCAGAGATAAGGAATTAGAAAATGTCTTTATCATATGTAGTGTATTGGCACAGGTGGCGATTGATTCATGTAAGAGAAATTTTGAGATAGAGGTTGGGAGTGAACTTGTAAGGATTAGTAAACTGCAATGTATGAAACATGATCCCAGATATCCACGTTTCTATGCTGATGTGCAAAAGTATAACAATAAAAAGAAGAAAGGTAAGAAATTGGAAATCAAGGATGAAGAAGTTGGATTTTTCAATTGCCCTATGGACTTGCTTTATAATATTATCGAGAAGGGAATTATTGATCTTAGAAAACATAAGGAATTAAATACCAAAATATATAGAGAAGGCGAATATGGTGTGAAGCCAATTTTTGCGAATAAAGCAGACAAGACAAAAGTTGACCGTGAGCAGTATAAGAAGGTCATAGAT
>CAMWWJ010000407.1 GCA_947177925.1 uncultured Lachnospiraceae bacterium | reverse complement strand
GGAGCACCTCCTTGCCAAGGAGGGGGTCGCGGGTTCGATTCCCGTCTCGCGCTCTGCATACTACCTTGCCTGTCAGTTTTCTTGACAGGCATTTTTTATGTACGTATATTCTACAGGCAAACTTTAAAGCCTTACAGTGTAACAATCTTATTTCTTAAGTTTTGAAAGCAAAAACTTAATCAGCCCACCGAGTAGCCAACACATAGCACCAAATTAATAATAACCTAATGCAAAACCAATTGCAACAGTTATTATTAAGAATACCATACATACATAATTGACAGAGACGCCGGAGCGCCCTGTCAAGGCCAAAATTCCGAAAAGTAAGGCTTGCCAATTTGCCGATTCTCAAACCAAGATAAAAATTAAGGCAGAGACATGCAGAGTGCTTTACAGGATAAATCTTATAATTTAAGTCCCAATTCGAATTCGTGTTCCTAACTGAGTGCAATGAATAAATATTTTGCTTTTGGAATTGTATGCCTTGTGGTATAGTTATATACAAATCGGAAGTTAAGGAGGAGAAGAATTATGAAAAAATGGTATAATGAAGAATATGAATGGGAAATCGAAGTGATAGGTTTCAATAAGGATAATGAGGAAACAGAAAGATTTTGCCGAAATGGAGAGGAAATTGGAGATAAATATACATGTACATATGGCTGTCCGGTAAATTCACAAAGGCAGGGAATTTGTTCCAAAGTAATGATGATGATATACCCAATTATGGAAGCTGTCAGAAGCGGTGGAGATTTATTAAATGTAGGAGGGGATAGTAAATATAGTAAAGTTGTAATGTGTCCCGATGGTTGTGTTTTATTTAGAATTACAGCTAAACCTTTAGGAAATGAAAATTTTTTTAAAGGGAAATTTTTTGACTAAATTCTGGTTTGCGGAGTAAACCTGCAAATCATCCTAGGGACAAGGATTTATAAAGATTCGTCAGCCTTGAGTTTAGAAACATCGGGAACACGAAAGCAAATTGGGAATAATTTAAAACCCTCAACCAAAATGAGGGTGGAGTTATAAACATAAATTATATATAAGGAACAAAAGAGAGGAGTCACAACAATGGACACGAGAATTATTGTTTTTCTTATTATCTGGGCACTATTTAAAACACTGGAACTTGTTATTTTGTGGGCGATTATTAAATCGTCGGTAAGGATAGGCGTACAACAGGCTTTATGGGAAACGCTTCCAAAACTCTGCAATGAAAACCGAAATATGCCCATACCCCCACAGCAAAATTTTATGCCGCCGCAGAATACGATGCCGCCACAGCAGGGATTTTACAACATGCCGCCAAGATGACCGAATTTATAGCAATGGCGGACAAAATACCAATGCATAAGCAAGCCCTCCTACCCCTTCGAGTTTGCACAGTGGTTTGGGCGTGAAGGGATAGCCGGGCTTTATGCCTTATTAAGATTCTTTGTCGAAGTGCCAAAACAGCTAGTTAGCTGCATCGGATAACTGACTGATAAACTAGAATTCTGATAAGACACACTGATGGAAATGCTTTCTTAAATTTCTCCGAAAATTCAATTAGTAAAAAAGACAAATAAGATATGAAGTTCATATATTCATGGCATAATATGTACCATAACAGCATTGATATAATCGACTTTAACAGATATATCTTGAGGATTGGTTGTAATGTGGCAGAAGAGAGATTACGGGCTACTCCTCTTCCCAATGTGTGTTAGATGCTTTGGCAATAGATGAACCGTTTGAATATGCACGATTGGCACTTGGCGGTAACTTGCAAATGTGGGTGGATGCAGAAAACAGCCTTGAACTATGGTAATTTAATTCCCCCGAATTCGGGGGAATTAAATCATTTTAAGACCTTTGTGTTTTGCTCCTCTAAAATAGACATTTGATGTATTGCAATTTTATTAAGTTATATTAAGCGTTCTTTTTGGCTTAACCCATCTTCAATCAGCACTGCATTTATGTTTTCCATATTTGATATGCATATCAATTCATTTATACTTGCATAATCTCGAATATTGCCTTTTTTATCTGGATGCTTATCCCGTCATTGTTTAGCTGTCATACCAAATAATGCCATATTCAGCACATCAGCTTCAGATGCGTAAATAATAGAGGTTTGCTGTGGTGTAAGTTCCGGCGGAATAAGATTAACTTTGATTGCATCTGTATGTATCCGATAGTTAATTTTTGCCAATTCTCTCTTGGCACTCCATCCAAGTAAAGCCTGTTCTTCTTTCTTTAACCGTTCAAATTCCTTGATAAGATATAATTTAAATTGTGGAGACACCCAGCTTGCAAATTCAAATGCAATATCTTTATATGCATATGTTCCACCATACCGTCCCGCCTTTGCTACAATGCCCTTTGAATTTGTACGTGATACCCATTGCTTAACTGACATAATAAATCGGTTTAATCCCACCTCTAACATTATTTCTTCATAGGCGACAGTATTGAAGTCTGCAATATACATTTCTTCCCATATACCAAGAAATTCTATTGTATTTTTATTGCGTAACCATTTTTCTATCAGGGCAGGTCCGTTGTCAATTTTCCTTACCAT
>CAMWWJ010000406.1 GCA_947177925.1 uncultured Lachnospiraceae bacterium | reverse complement strand
AGATAGTTGAACCACAACTCACTATCTCCCCCCCTCATAAGAATTCAACAAAACAGCCTCTGGTTTTGCCAGAGGTTGTTTTGTTGTGGAAAAGAAAGAGGATAGTTGTCCGGTAAGAACTGCCAGCTCCTGCGTCCTCTTATTGAATTCCCCTTTTTTTCCTTTTCAGAAAATGTTATACTTGCATAAAATAAAAATCAAGTGTGCTAGCTTAAAGGGGCTTATTATACGAGGAGGGTATCATATGAACATAAAATATCGTTTGGGAAGAAGTGCTTTTCGCACTTTAGAAGAGGGAATGGAAAAGGAATGGCTTGTGACAAACGGCATTGGAGGATTTGCAAATGGCTGTGTATCCGGAGCAAATCATCGGCTGTTTTCCGGATATCTGACAGCCTCCTTTCATCCGCCGGTGGACAGAAAAGTAATCTGGTCCGGTACTCATGAAGCGGTAAGCTTTCTGGAACAGCAGAGGGAAGTGGATCTGGCGGCTCAGGCTCATGTAGGAGATGAAAGAAACGGACAGGTTTATCTGAACAGCTTTGAGCTGGACGTGGTTCCTGCTTATATATATCAGGTAGATGATATGATCATTCGAAAAACAATCGGTATGGCATATGGAAAAAATGCAGCAGCGGTTACCTATGACATAGAGGCGGGAAAGGAAGGCGGGGAATTTCACATAACCCCCCTGTTTAAATTTACAAATCCGGGAGAAGGAGCAGAGCCGGGCCGGCTGGATTTTCGAAAGGAAATAACGGGAAATAAGCTTACGTTAGTTCCAAAAGAGGATGAAAAGAAAAAAATAGTGTTCCTTGCTTCGGAAGGCACTTATTTTGACAGAAAGAAGCTGCCTGTTTCCATGGCTACCCCCAATTATTTAATAGAAGAAAATACGTATTATCCATTGGAAAACAGAACCGGATATCTGGGACTTGACAATCACGCCACCCCTTATGATGTGGTTGTTTCTTTCAAGCCCTTTGAGAAGAAACGTTTTTATCTGCTGTGTGGGGCAGAGGATATGGAAAACCCAGGACTTGAGGCATGGCTGGAAGGAGCGGACGGTTTCCAGATCATAAAAGAATGCAGGGAAAGAGTTTATAAGCTTATGGATGAAATGCCAGAGGACCTGCTTGCCAGACGCCTTGCATGGAGTGCGGATCATTTTATCGTAAAAAGAGAATCCACCGGCTTAAAGACCATTTTGGCCGGCTTTCCCTGGTTCATGGACTGGGGAAGGGATACGATGATTGCCCTTCAGGGACTTACCCTTTGCACAGGCAGGTTTCAGGATGCAAAGGAAATTCTGGAATCCTTCAGCATGTATGTAAAAGACGGAATGCTGCCAAATGTGTTTCCAAACAGCGCAGGAGAAGAACCTATGTATAATACCATTGATGCTTCCCTGTGGTATTTTTACTCCGTCCATAAATATCTGGAATATACCAATGATTTTGCCTTTATAAAAGAAAAGATTTATCCATGTTTAAAGGAAATTGCCGCTGCATACAAAAAAGGTACCCGTTTTTCCATTAAAATGGATGAGGACGGGTTGATTCAGGGAGGAAGCGATTTAGACCAGCTTACCTGGATTGATGTGCGGGTGGGGTATCTTTTAGTGACTCCCAGACATGGAAAAGCAGTGGAAATCAATGCGCTCTGGTACAATGCCCTTCGGATTATGGAAAAGCTGGCAGAAGCCTTTGGCGATGAAGCCGCCGGGTATGGAAAACTGGCAGAGCAGGTAAAAAGCGTGTATTCGGAAACATTCTGGAATGAGGAGGCGGGCTGCCTGTATGATGTGGTAAATGGAGAACAAAAGGATGCTTCCATACGTCCCAATCAGATCTGGGCGGTGTCCCTGCCCTATTCCCTTTTAAGCAGAGAACAGGAAAAAAAGATTGTGGATACAGTATATGAGCAGCTTTATACCCCTTATGGTCTTCGTAGCTTGTCCAACAGGGATAAGGCATATAAAAAGGAATATATCGGAAAGCTGCTGAAACGGGATCTGGCATATCATATGGGAACTGCCTGGGGCTTTCTATCCGGCGGTTTTATTACCGCATACTGTAAGGTGAATGAGTATAAAAAAGAAGCAATCAAAAAAGCAGAGGAAATGTGCCTGTGTTTTCAGGATCATATGGAGGATGGCTGTCTGAACGGAATAGCGGAAATCTTTGACGGGGACTTTGCCTGCACTTCCAGAGGCTGCTTCAATCAGGCATGGAGCGTGGGAGAAGTGTTGAGAGCTTATATGGAAGATGTGCTTCCCAATAAATAGAGAAATCTGTTATTTTTGTGGAAAAGGCTGTTTCACACCTGAAATCCCGGTAAGATAATCCAGGGAAACATTATAATATCTGGCAAGTGTAATCAAATGGCGCAGGGGCATTTCATTTGCCCTGCGCTCATAACGGGCATACATAGTCTGGGAGGTTCCCAGTATTTCAGCAATTTCCTGCTGTGTCTTATCAAAATCTTCACGCAAATCTCTAATCCGCAAATGATACTCCATAAAACCCCTTCCTTTTTCAAGAAAATCATATCATAGTACAAATC
>CAMWWJ010000405.1 GCA_947177925.1 uncultured Lachnospiraceae bacterium | reverse complement strand
TGCCGGCGACTTTACTTTTCCCCGATCTTGTATCGGGGACTTTCCTTATAGGCCCGGAAGACTACCATATGTCCTGACATCTCCTACTGGATATCGAAAGGCTCTCATCTCTCTTTTTGCGTTCGCTCCTCCGCCACTTTTTACGCTTTTTTCATACTTAGGACGATAGTGTAATTGCAGTATTCCTTCTGCTCCACTTGAAAGCCGTATTTTCTAAAATAGGTTTCTTTGTCTGTTGTGTAGAATTGGTGAAATGTTTTACAGTTTAATCTTTCGCCCACATATAACGGGAAGAATTTCACTATTTGATGAAGCTTTTTGGGTGGTTCCCATTCTAAGACAATGAGGTTTCCATCCTCTTTCAATAATCTATGGGCTTCCTGCAGCACTCCCTTTATTAATTGGGGACTGCTTTCATGCAGTACTAAGCCTATGATAATATAATCAAAGGATTGTTTTTTCATTTTTGTTTTAGTGGCGTCTGCACATTTCAAGTATACATTTCTTATTTGGTGCCTGCATAGCTTCTTTTTTGCCACACGAAGCATGGCGTTGGACAAATCCACTCCTACAACTTTCACATCCGGTTTTTCTTTTGCAATCGTAATGGTGTTGGATAATGTTCCGCAGCACAAATCCAAAATAGTGATTTCCCTGTTTGGAATCATGTTCATAATCACTTCTCTTGGATTTTTCCCTGTTTCTTTAAAGTATGTTATGTCTAACAAGTCATATGCCTTTGAAAGGATACTGTATAGATTCATCTGTGGCTCCTTATTATATATTTCGTAAATCAAAGCTTTCTATAGCTTTCTCAACTCGTCCATCATTGCAGGTCTGTTTCTATAACGAACTTTCCATTCTGCAGCCACGGCTTCTACAATCTTTGTACCACCTTCGATTTTTTTCATATTGCGAAGCAATGCGATCAACTGCTGGTATTTATTTCGGTCACCGGTATGAGATGCCATCTGAGTCACTTCATCTCTGTATTTTTGCAATATTTGTTCCGGATAATCCTTTTTCAGGATTTCGGCATATTCCTGTAATTCATATACTCCCGGACTCTTCAGCACGAAATCAAGCAATCTGTCATACAATTTTTCCTCTTTATACAGCCGTTCCACATGAGCATACTTCGGAAGCTTTTCAAAAATTTCTTCTCGTTTTTTCACCCACTCTTCTGCCCCATACTGTTTTTTTAGTTCGCTGTAAAACTCCAGGTTTCCGGCTTCATGATTCAGCACCAGCTCCCAAAGCTGCCCTATATAAGCCTCTTTATCTCCCTGTAACAGATAGATTTCTTTTTTCTTCTTACTATAATCCGAAACCAATCCTTTATGGTCCTTATCGAAAGCCATGCTCTCATCTAATGTTTTTAACGCCGATTCATATTCCTTTGCTTGTATGCACAAATCAATATAATAGTTTCTAACATCTGAGTTTTCCCAATGCTTTTTGCAAAAGTCCTCTATTTCCTTCTGACTGCATTCCTGCAATTCCAGCAGGCTCAGATACCGGATTGCCCATTTTCCGGTATTGTAGCGTCTACTCCAATCAGAATCCATTTTTTCTGACTTTTCTATCATCTCTTCTACAAGAGTCATTTTCCGTTGTACATACTCTTCTTCCTGGAATTCTTCCATTATGATCTGCTCTATATATTCTCTTAAACAAGAATTCATAGAGCCATTCAAATGAGTCTTAAACCAGCAAAACATCTCTTGTTTTTCATCTGAAGTTCCGTTCTCAAGAAGTTCCAGCCAGAGCTCATATGTCCGGTCTGCCAATATTGCCAGACCGCCGTCAGAATCGTCCATGCCCACATCACCTATCAATAGGAAAATGTAATTTATGAGCTTAAATGCACCCATATATTGCCCATGGGCAATCATACAGCATGCACCTCCCACTAATACATCCTGTAATTCCGATACAAAAGCACCGGCATCATAATAGCTGATATAGTGACTGCTTCCAAGATAATTCTCAGCAACGTCATCAACCTGAGCAATGTAACGCTCCACATCTTCTTCCGTCAACTGTTCTTTCACAATGCTGTGAAAGCGGAGCAATAGTTTTTCGTTTTCTGCCAGAATGGAAGTCAGATAGGACCGCACAACAGACATATCCGCATTTTCAACAAGCCTTTGGATTGCCTCTGTCTTTTTCCTGTACGCATTTACTGTATGGGCTTTGATAAACAAATCATCGTCCGGATTGTCCTTGTCTTCTATCTCTTCGTCCCCGGACTGTCCTTTTGTCCATTCATATAATACCGCTGCCATATGCTTACAATTCCTGCCGCTGTCAGCATATGGACAAGAGCAATACAGCTCCGTAATTTCCCCGTCCTCCAAAGAAATTTCCACCTCATAGTCTTCTGTCCCTATCACATCTGCGCTCACGATATCGGCAGAAATATTTAGATTTTCTACCGCATTTTCACAATAGTAATCATATCCTCTTTCCAAAATATGAGTATTAAATAAATGCTTCCAGTTCATGTATTTTCTCCACTTTTCTAATTTCTGTTTCAAGCTAGAGTAAAGTTTTTGTAGGAAAAAAGAATAGATAAAAAGAGAAAGCACCTT
>CAMWWJ010000404.1 GCA_947177925.1 uncultured Lachnospiraceae bacterium | reverse complement strand
ATATTTTCTCATCTATCTATATCCCAAACCTTACGCAAAGCTGCCCGGATATAAAGTTTCAAAAATTCCGTTTGCTATGGCTCTTGCTATCGTATCAAAATTTTGGTCAAAGAAACGATTATCCGCATCTGTATTGATAAATCCTACTTCTACCAATACAGCAGGCATTTCCGTTCTTCTTAAAACAATCAGGTTTTTTCTTTCGTTTACGCCTAAATTAGCAAAACCGATTCTCTCCAGTTGTTCATTGATGTTTTCTGCCATCGTTGCCGCACGTCCGTAACTGTTGTAAACCAATGTTTCTACCCCGGAATAGGTATTTGGCACCGGAGAGGAATTTCTATGAATGGATACAAAATAATCCGCTCCCGATTCATTTCCTTCTCGTGCCTTTTGAAGAGGTGTCTCATATACATCATTCGTTCTTGTATAAAGTACATTTACACCATAATCCTGCAAGATTTCTCCAATTGCCAGTGTCAGCGCAAGTACATCATCCTTTTCCTGCCTTCCGTTATAAACGGCTCCGGGGTTGCTTCCACCATGCCCTGCATCAAGCATAATCGTATATGCCATAATCATCCTGCCTTTCAAAATAAAAGATTTTATTCTAAAATATGCAGAATTTTTTTTATGTGTTCTAAAATCGAAAAGGTTCTAATGCTCCAGTGCGCAAAGCACCTCTTCCACCGTAAGCTCGCAGATCTCCTCTGGAAATTCATCTCTTTTAGCCGCAACAGACACCCAATATTCTTTTCCTACGGAATAATCCTTCTGGTAAATCTTTCCGGCAGTCTCTTCCGGCAAAAATATTCCCGTTCCCAAAAGCTTCCCTCTGCTTTCTCTTTCCGCCCACAGTCTGGAAAAAAGCAGATCTCCCTGGCTTTTATCCTTTAGGCACACTTCTTCAAGCCGCTCATAATCTTCTTCGGAAAAAACCTTGGCGGCTACTTTTAAGCTGCAGGAACGCACCTTTTGTATGTCAATTCCCACTTCCCCATCTCCATGGCATTCATAAGGTGTTTCCGTACCGGAAACAGCACAGGCGGCATAACTGCCGGAATGGGATAAATTAAAGCTTATTCCCTTCCATTCCTGGAAATATGGCTTTCCATACTTCCCGCAGTTTATGCCGCACTGTTCCTTTAACTTCCGCCATGGGATTTTTAAGCCATCCGAGATGCCATAGGAAAGTAAAAGGCCGGCTCCAAGGCTCCTGTTCTTATCCGGCTGCCTTTGGCATTTATCCACCTTTTCTTTCCGAAAAGCATCTACGGTATCATAGGCTTTTTGAAATATCTCTTCCCGATTTAATTCCTCAACGTTCAATACATATATATTCATAAAATATTTTTCATGCAGTATGTGTCATTCTTCCTCATTTTTCAGATTAAGGGCAAGCTCCAATTCATCCAGTTGAACCTGATCCACTACATTTGGGGCATCCGTCATAAGGCAGGATGCATCCTTTACCTTGGGGAATGCAATTACCTCACGGATACTTTCCGCCTTTACTAAAAGCATTACCAGCCGGTCAAGCCCATAAGCAAGCCCCGCATGTGGCGGTACTCCATACTTAAAAGCATTTAATAAAAATCCAAAACGTTCGTAAGCATCTTCCTTTTCAAATCCAAGCACTTCAAACATCTTCTCCTGCACATCGCTCTGGAAAATTCTCACGCTGCCTCCTCCAAGCTCCGTACCGTTTAATACAATATCATATGCCTTTGCCCGAACCTTGCCCGGATCCGTATCCAATAATGGCAGATCTTCATCCATGGGCATAGTAAAGGGATGATGCATAGCCACATAACGGTTTGCCTCCTCATTCCACTCCAAAAGAGGAAATTCCGTTATCCAAAGAAAATTAAATTTGTTTTCATCAATCAATCCCATCTGCTTTGCCAGCTCTAATCTTAAGTTGCCAAGCACATCCCATACAACCGGATTTTTATCTGCTGCAAATAAAAGCAGATCTCCCGGTTCGCCGTTCATTTCCTTTACCAGTTCGTCCAACTGTACTTCTGTCATGAATTTGGCAAAGGAGGATTTGTAGCTTCCATCCGGCTGAATGGATAAATAAGCAAGTCCTTTTGCCCCAAATCCCTTGGCAAATTCTACAAGGGCATCGATTTTCTTTCTTGGCATTCCTCCCTGACCCTTGGCATTGATTCCCTGAACAGAACCACAGGTTTCGACTCCTCGAACAGAACTACAAGTTTCCAATGCACTGGTAAAGACACTAAAGCCGCAGCCGTAAACTATATCGGACACATTCACTAACTCCATGCCAAAACGGGTATCCGGCTTATCGGAACCAAACCGCTCCATTGCCTCCTGCCATCTCATCCTTGGAATGGGAAGGGAAATATCCAGCCCGATTGCTTCCTTACACACCTTTTGTAACAATCTTTCATTGACTTCGATTACATCATCCACATCCACAAAGGATAATTCCATATCCACCTGGGTAAATTCCGGCTGTCTGTCCGCCCTTAAATCCTCATCCCGGAAGCATTTTGCAATCTGGAAATACCGGTCATAACCGGAACACATCAAAAGCTGCTTAAACAATTGGGGGGACTGGGGAAGTCCGTAAA
>CAMWWJ010000403.1 GCA_947177925.1 uncultured Lachnospiraceae bacterium | reverse complement strand
AAGTCTTTGTATAACATTTATTTTTGAAAGGAACTATCATGGAAAAATTAAAACCAAAGTTGTTTTCAGTTATGAAAACATACACAAAAGAACAATTTATCAAGGATGTAATTGCAGGTATCATCGTTGCAATCATTGCATTGCCCTTATCCATAGCGCTTGCACTTGCATCGGGAGTCGGTCCTGAACAGGGTATTTACACGGCAATTATTGCGGGATTTTTAATCTCCTTTTTAGGCGGAAGCCGTGTGCAGATTGCCGGACCTACTGCTGCATTTGCCACAATCGTTGCCGGAATTGTGGCGCAAAAGGGAATGGACGGGCTGATACTGGCAACTGTCATTGCAGGAATCATTCTTGTGGCAATGGGATTTTTCAGGCTTGGCAATTTAATCAAATATATTCCTTATACGATTACCACTGGTTTTACCGCAGGAATTGCAGTGACGATTGCCATTGGGCAGATCAAGGATTTTTTAGGCCTGACATACCCTGCGGGTACGGTTACCATCGAAACAATGGAAAAACTGGAGGCTGTCATACGAAACATTGCTTCCGTGAACTGGCAGGCTGTCATTGTGGGCATGGTTTGTCTTGCCATTCTCATAATATGGCCCTATATCAACAAAACGATTCCGGGTTCCCTGCTTGCCGTTATTGCAGGTATTCTCATGGTCCAGCTTTTACATATGAAAGTGAATACCATTGGGGATTTATATGAGATCAGCAATCAACTTCCCCATTTCCACATGCCTTCCTTTACGCTTAAGGATATTCAGGATATTCTTCCTAATGCCTTTACCATTGCCATTTTGGCTGCAATAGAGTCATTGCTTTCCTGTGTTGTGGCGGACAGCATGATCAACTCAAAACACCGTTCCAATATGGAGCTGATTGCCCAGGGCGTGGGAAACATCGGCTCCGCATTATTTGGCGGCATCCCTGCTACCGGCGCCATTGCAAGAACCGCTGCAAATATCAAAAACGGCGGACGTACCCCCATAGCCGGCATGGTACATGCGATTACATTAGTATTGATTCTTGTAGTACTGATGCCTTATGCCGCATTGATCCCAATGCCGTGTATTGCTGCCATTCTATTTATGGTGGCCTATAATATGTGTGGCTGGAGGTCTTTTGTGAACCTGTGCAAATCATCTCCCAAAAGCGATATCGTTATACTAGTGCTCACCTTTGTGCTCACTGTGGTTTTCGACCTTGTTGCAGCAATCGAAGTGGGCATCCTCCTTGCGGCTATCTTATTTATGAAACGTATGAGTGATGTGACCGAAGTGGAAGGCTGGAAATACATTGATGAGGAAAACGATCCTGACAGCATTTCCTTAAGAGTCGTGCCGGAACATACACTTGTTTATGAAATTTCAGGTCCTATGTTCTTTGCTGCCGCAGATAAAATTTTGCATATTTCGGTAAATGAGGACACAAAATGTCTGATTCTCAGAATGAGAAGCGTCAATGCCATTGATGCAACGGCCATGCATTCACTGGAAGAGCTTTATCATAAGTATGAAAAGAAGGGAATTAAGATGATCCTTTCCCATGTCAATGAACAGCCTAGAAAGGTTATGGAAAAAGCAGGCTTTCACAAACAAATCGGGGAAGAGAACTTCTGCTCCCATATTGATACCGCATTAGAACGTGCAAAACAACTTGCAGAATAACCATTGTCCGCTGCAAACGGACAAGCATAATGTCTATATAAAAAGAAGTTGCAGCAAAACGGAACCGCCCTGCCAAGCAGGGACGGTTCCATTTTACGCGGCTCCTTTTATGTCTGTTTCCATATCTTTCTCTTACAGGAATATATATTTCAAAACGAACAATACCGCCAGCACATACATAAGCGGTGTCACCTTCTTTGCCTTACCTGTCACTGCATTCAATATGACATAAGAAATGATTCCAAAAGCAATGCCTTCCGAAATGCTGTAAAAAAGCGGCATGGCAATCAGGCAAAGATAAGCCGGAATTGCTTCTGTCAGGTTATCATCTGTAAACTTAATATCCGTAATAGTTCCAAACATCAAAAAGCCTACCATAATCAATGCCGGAGCTGTGGCAAAAGACGGGATTGCCGTAAAAATAGGTGCGAACAAGGTTGATAATAGGAACAAAATACCCGTTACCATGGCGGTAAGTCCGGTACGTCCTCCCGCTGCAACACCGGAGGCAGACTCTACGAAGGTAGTGGTAGTGGATGTACCAAGAACCGCTCCTGCACTGGTTCCGATTGCATCTGCTAAAAGCGCCGGCTTAATCTTTGGCAGGCGTCCCTGTTCATCCAGCATATTTGCTTTCGTGCTGACACCAATCAAGGTTCCCAACGTATCAAAAATATCTACGAACAGGAAAGAAAATACGACTACCACAAAATTAAAGATTCCAACCGTACTAAAATCCACTGTGAAGCATTGTCCAAAGGTTTCACCCAGCTTACTGAAGTCCGTAATGGCAAGCGCCGGGAACAGTGTATAATAGCCTGCTTCCACATTCGGCACATAAATGCCCACAAGCTGGCAGAGCATACCGATGATCCAAGTTGCCACAATACCTATTAAAATAGCGCCCTTTACGTGTCTGATATATAAAACAGCCGTAATG
>CAMWWJ010000402.1 GCA_947177925.1 uncultured Lachnospiraceae bacterium | reverse complement strand
ACCTTGATAACTTAATAAATATTTGTTTAATAGGCTTAGTGAAGCCGATGATATAATTGTCTCAACATCAATCAGGTAATAGTTCTTAATTCTCCCGTCGAACCAATAATAGTTGATTCATATAAAGTCTGTTCCCTTGACATGGAAGTTAACTTCAAACCGGCTAACTGTTTGCTTAAGTTCATGGACAACCATTTAGCCGTGTGGTTTCACATCTGTCCATCTTAAGCTAGATTCTTATATGCGATGGTGTCGCTGCTCCATAATCATGGTTTTTCCAAGCCGATTGAACACTAAAATCTTATTACGAAGAAGATGATTTTTATAAACCCGCTTTACGTCGGAATTGATGTCAGTAGCAAAGCAAATGTCATTTTCCATAAATTCTCTAATAGTAATAAGCACAGCAACTTTTCTGTTACCAACTCACAGAATGGTTCTGCTCAGCTGGTAAAAAGGATTCTTTCTATATTAACTTCTCATTCCCTTGACACAGTTTTGATTGGTCTCGAAGCAACTTCTGTATATACAAAAAGGTAAACAGATATCAACGCAAACGTACACTCGCACTAACTGCCCGTAAATTTGTGTGGTTAGTCTTTGCCCTGCTCAAAGATAATCACCTATATCGGCCAGCAGAATAGTAATTACCATTACTGTCTGCTGATGAGCTACGCCCTACTCATTTAAAAACATGGTTTCCAGAGCTTAGGTGGATGTTATTTGTTTTCGCAAGATACATGAAAAAAATATATGATTTTTTTTTCTTATTTTCACTTGCCATCACACCGCTGGACTTTTTAACTTATTCCTTTTGATTTCTTATTAGCTTTCCTGTATAAGTCTTTTCTAGTTCACTACAAAATATTATTTTTCTAGGTATCTTATGTGCATCCAAAAGCTTTGTACAATATTCGATAATATCATAGGATTGTAATTCTTCATTGTCAGTTACCACTTTGGCCACAGGAACCTCGCCCAAAATGCTGTGTTCCTCTCCAACAACAAGTGCCTCTTTTATATCTTTATGGTTAATAAGAACTTCCTCTATCTCTTCTGGATAGATATTCAACCCTCCCGAAATAATCATATTTTTCAGTCTTCCGACAATATACAAATATCCTTCGTCATCAAACTTACCAATATCCCCAGTATGAAGCCAGCCATTTCTTATTACTTTCTTGGTTTCTTCCAAGTGTTTATAATAGCCAACCATCACATTTGCACCTTTTACAACAATTTCACCAGATTCACCTATTTTCACCGGACGATCACTTTCATCAAAAATGTCAACTATTACATTAGGGATTGCTTTTCCAACAGATCCTATTTTTCGTAACGAATCTGCTGGCAACAAACAAGTTATACGTGGTGACGCTTCTGTTTGCCCGTATGTTTGCACCACACCTGCACCCTCAAAATAATCAATAATCTTATGCAATTGTTCAACTGGCATTACTCCACCCCCAAAGCATAAATAGCGCAGAGAAGATATATCATATTTTCTTTTAATCTTACTTATCAAGAATAACATTGAAGGGACACAAGTCGTATTTGTACATTTTTTCTCTTCTATTAGTTTCAAAAAATTAACAGGGGTAAATGGCTGTTCTGCAATCACAATACCTGCCCCCAAATATAAATGTGATAAAAACTGTGAGGAATTACAATACCCAAAAAACATTGGTAAGACAATTAACGTTTTGTCATTTTCATTCAACCCTAATGAATCTATATTTGATTCAATATTTGCTATTAAGTTTCTATGGGATAACATGACTTTTTTAGGATTACTCGTTGTCCCAGAAGTATGTAGCATTATAGCAACACCTCTTTCTATTGCGATTCTTTCATCCTCTTTCAAAACTTTTCGAGTCACTTTTCCATTTACAAAAACCACTTCATTCAAATCTACAAGATATATTTCTAAATCAAACGGATAAGTTTTACAATATTCTTGAATAGTTTGCAAAAAACTCTGACTAGTTATTATCATCCCAATTTCACAATAATTAATTGTACTTAAAAACTGTGATTGGGATAAAGATATCTCTATCGGTATAATTACCCTATTCAAATATGCTATCGTAAAATATCCAACGACATAATCTATTGAATTTGGCAAAAATAGTCCTATATTATTGCAATGTAATGACTTGGATTGTTTTAACAGAAGCTCTTTGTTTTTGGCTACCTTCTCATGGAGCTGAGAATATGTAACTTTTTCTGTTAAATATTCAATTGCCACTTTTATATTATCTTTTTGTCGATATAAAATATCCTTTATTTTCATTTTTCTCAACCTTTTTCGCACAATCAAAAACATATTATCTTTCTGAAAACAACAAATAATTGCACCACATAACACTTTACCAAGCTCCAAATCACCCAATATTTATTAACTCAATATCCTCATATATGCATTCAGCCTTGCTTTTATTTGCATGTTGCAACATTCATTCCACAATATGCTAAAATCCTCTGCCTTAACCCATAAATTATTTTCTTGTTTATTATAAAATGTAGGAATTATAAAATGAATTCCATATTGTTCCATATTGTCAAACCAATTGTTCTTCTTCTAAACCAACTCTATACATTATTTAGACGTACTTTTATATTTAGTGCCTTTTA
>CAMWWJ010000401.1 GCA_947177925.1 uncultured Lachnospiraceae bacterium | reverse complement strand
GATATGTTCCTGACCCTGACGATGCCCTGTCCATTCCTTCGTGATGTCCATCATTACCAGATACAGCATTTTAACAAGCTATCGTCTGTCAGGAATAAAGTCGTGGATTTAAAGCTCTCGATGGCATTGGGATGTAAATGAGGCGCTTGACAGCTTTTTGGATATTTGAAATAGCTGGAAAGTGCCGCAAGGTTGTCATATCATGATTTATAGATATTTGGAATCCTATTGATCACGGAACAGTTCCAGTTCAGTCAGGGCTGCTTCTTTCATAGAAGCCGCATACACAAGTTTCAAATCCGACATGAGTTTTTGATGTCTTTGTTGAAAACAAAGTTTGTGGAGTTCCTTATCTGTTGGATGCTACATTGCTGGATATCGGCTGTGGGAAGCCTGTAAGTCCGTCCACGTAGGCGTTCAGGATATCTTCCACACCACGGTTCCTTGGTCCGCTCGTGATGGAAAGTCAGAACACGGGATAGTTCCTCCAAATATCTTTTTTCTTTATTTATCATCAAAAATCCTACAATTCCGCCATTTTAGACTTACCTCCTACCATTTTTACTATTCATGCATTTCCTTAGTGTTACCCACTTAAAGAACCAAATTCACGACTCACCCTCCCAAAGCCTTTTCCAGTCTAATCCTTCCAAAACACCCTACCATCTTTCACAAACTAAATTTTTCTCCATACATAATTTTTCGGTAGTTTGTTATAGCGCAAAATAGGTATGAAATATTCTGGGGAATTGCGAGATGGTTCCACGAATCCCAGTGTCCTACCGCTATTACCCGACAAAATACCACAAAGAAGAAAGGGCGACGTACCGATGAAAGAAAAACACTATTCCGTAATTATCAGAGAATTGAGGGAAGACCGTGATTATACACAGAAGGAAATTGCAGCTGTGCTGGGCATAGACCAACGGGTATATTCCAGGTATGAAACGGCAGTTTCTGCTATGCCGGTGCATCACCTGATAAAGCTGTGTAGATTTTACAGAGTCTCTATGGATTATATTGTGGGGCTGAGCGGTAAAGAAGATGAAAGTTGTGTAAAATAACGTAAAATTTGCCTCAAATGACATGTTATAAGGAAAAAGATGCATTTTGCAATATACGCTCTTTTATAACATATTTGAATGGTGTATAAGTAGGAAAAATATTCCAAAATAAGGAGCGGTGTACCAATGAAAAACAGACATTATTCAGTTATTATGAAGGAACTGAGGGAGGATAATGATTACAAGCAGAAGGAAGTAGCGGCAGCATTGGGCATAGACCAAAGAGTATATTCCAGATATGAGACGGCGGTTTCAGCTATGCCTGTTCATCATCTTATTACATTGTGCAAATTTTACGGAGTTTCGATGGATTATATGGTAGGGTTGGACGACAGAAAAGAGAGAAAAACTTCTTTATAATAAGAATAGTCACAAAAAGGAGCCGACTAGGTGCATAAAATAGCTTAAAATGGGTAAATAGTAAATAATACAAAGGACAGGACAATGCCCATGAATGAATCTTACCAGAATGTACTGCAGCGGTTAAAAGAAGAGCGTAAAAGGAAGAAATGGTCACAAGAGCAGATAAGTAGGCAGTTAAGAATGAGTCAGAGTCACTACAGTAAAGTTGAGTTGGGAAAAAGACGTTTTACGTATTATGAGGTTCAATATCTGTATGGACTGGAAGTGGACGCACATTATATATTTACAGGTCAAAAGAGTGGTACGGAACAAGAAATTTTCTTCTCTAACTGTGACTATAGAGAATTGAATTTTTACATGCATATTTTGGCATATGTGGCAGAATATCTTTATGTGGTGAGAAGATTAGGCAACTGGGAAAAAGTATATAAGGAACTGAAGTATATCGGGTATATAACGGCACCGGACAGGATAAACGATAATTCATTATTTGCACTTAGAAGAGCGGTAGAGTGCAGTCAGCAGAAGATGGCTGAAAAGTTAGGAGTAGATATTAAAAAGATTCGTTCTATGGAGAATGGAGAGAGTCTGCCGGACAGTGAAATACTGTGGAATTTGTACCAGTTTTTCCGAATTCCGCCGGCAGTTTTTATAAAAAGTGAACGTGGTATGGTGTGTGCGATTGGCTGTATTCTGAGCATGCTGGGAGAGGAGAACAGGGAACATGCAATGGCTGTGGTAGAGTCGTTCCGCAGTGTAATCTCATAAATACATGTATTGTTCCTAAAAATATCAGAAAAGCAAAACGGAAGAATCTTCACGAAATGTATTCTACTATCTGCCAAAATATGTTATAATTTGCTTATATTTTACAAATAGTTTTTCATTACTAGAGGGATTTTGGGAAAGGCAAGGATTGTTTTTATGACAGGTGGAATGCAGGAATCATTGTTTATAAATTTTTTAAAGAGCGCCGGAAAAGAAATCGAAGATATGACAGGTAAATATTTTGATGATTTCGTTTCGTCTGCGGTAGAAAATGTATTTGTCCGGGAGTCCTTAGAGTCACTCATCAAACAGAATGAGGGTGGTAAACGGGTTCGCGGCGCATTGATTAAATTAGGTGAACAGATTGCTTCTCATGGACGGAATCACAATTACCTGCCAATTGCCGTCGGATATGAATTGTTTCAGACCTCGGTTTTGATTCATGACGATATTATTGAC
>CAMWWJ010000400.1 GCA_947177925.1 uncultured Lachnospiraceae bacterium | reverse complement strand
GCCCAATCATTATCATAGAAGATCAGTATTTACAGACTTTGTTTCACACACCCTAGGCATTTGACTAATGCTTTACATATAGGACGATGTTTCGTTCCTTTAGGAATAATTAAAAAATCCCCTTCACACAAATGTGTCAATCCATCCTCAAATTCAATGTCAAATTCTCCCTCAATACAGTAGAACATTTCATCGGAATTTTCGTGTATATGAAAATCTAAAGTTCTATTTTCAGCCTGCAACACATTTAACATATGATTATTCAACGTACCTACTCTCTTATAGCGGAATAGCTCATCAATCATATTTACATTCTCTTTCAAATTTACTTTTTGTATCATTTTTTCTCCCATTCAAATTCCCAATTCATAGATTTGATTATATCACTTCCATTCTCCGTTTACCACTATAAAATATAGGGCATAGCAACCGCCACGCCCCACATTTCTTATTGTTCCAACGACTTCTCAATCTTTTGTTTCTGCCCTTTCAAGTCATTCTGCTTATCATACAAATCATTGCGCTCTTTACAGAGTTCTTTCATACGCTCCAATTGTGCCCTCACTCCCTGCCGGCAATCCGGCTCAATCTTTTTATATTCCCCAGTCAGATTGCGGATTGTATTATTATTCGTCTTGATCTGCTCCGACAAGCATACCCAGTCTATCAAATTTTGCATTTCCTTATCCGTTTCGTAAAGGTCTGTTTCTACCACGATTTTAGCACACAGCCTCACCATGACTTTCTTTTCCATATCTGTCATATCCTATCAATCCTCACTTTCCTATCGGCTCATTTCAAAAGCATGTTTTGGGCGTTTATTTGCCTTTTCTGCCTGCTCTAACACCTTTGAACGTTCCACTATCAACTGCACTTGATCCCTACCTAGATGACGCTCTAAACGCCCAAAATCAGACGCTTTTTCCTGCAACCTCTCTATGGTATTGTTCTGTTCCATGACCTTATCTGTCAAGCGGCTAATCTGCTTCTGTTGTTTGTCCACTTTGGCAGTCAGCTTCTTTCCCTGCTCCGCAAGCTGTACGCATTTAATAGTCAAACTTTTTACCACTTCTTTCAATCTCTCCACAAGCGGTAAAGCCTTTTTATCACGATAAACCTTTGCACTCATCAGCGTTCCCGGCTCCGGCAACTGCCATTTCGTATCTTCATCATAGGCGTGTATGTTCCGTTCCATGACTTCCTTAGATTGCACCATTTATTAATCTCCTGCTGTAACTTTTTCTGCTGTTTCTCTAATTTTTCATTTTCGGATAGCAGCTTTTCTTTATCCTCTGCCAGAGTTTTCGTCTGTTCTTTCAGCAAAAGATTTGTTGTGGAAAGTTCCGATACTTCCTGCCGAATCGCTTCGCCCTCTTTCCGCATCTGCTCCGTTTCCCGTCCTACTACAATCTGCTGATGAAGAATATCGGATAATTCTTCTTTACTGCCGGAAATTGTCTGTTCCAGTTCTGCAACCTCTTTCTGCCTTTCCTGCTTCTCAAAATCGAGTACAGACAAATGCTTGTTATGTGTGCCTAACTGTTTCCACTGTACGTCATACCGCTCCATGACTTTTGAAAGTTCCTGCTTCTCCGCTTCTATCCACTGATTCCATTCCGTCATTCCTCTTGTACCGCCTTTATATCCTTGTTCTGCCAATGCACCTTTGAGGGAAACTCTTGAATCAAGCCCACGTTTGCTGTTACGGATAAACGGAACAAAATCGATGTGAATATGCGGTGTCTGCTCGTCCATGTGCAAATGGCTAGAAAATACGTACAGGTTAGGATTTCTTTTCTGAAACTGCTCCATAAACTCACATAAAATATCTTTCGCCAACTGCCCTTCTTTGCTCTGCACATTCATATCGTCCTTATTGCCAATTTGGAAGATTACCTCATAAAATAATTTCTCCTGCTTTCCCCGGCGTATCTTCTCATAGTAATCATCAATCTTACGGTCACTCCGTTTCTGTTTTGCGTTGTAGCGTTCCAGTGCATCATCAAAAAGAGTATGATAAACCCCTTTTATATCCGAGTGGCAAAATTCCACGTTATCCCGGCTTCTCTCTATATCTACATTTTTAGCTGTAAAGACTCTCGTATTGTGATTGACTGAACCTTTTCCCATCATGCCGCTAATCGTTCTTTCCAATAAAAATATCCTCCACATTCTCTATTTTTTTACTGCGCCGATTAAGGCGCAAAGCGAGGTTTCCTCACTTCGGCTTTGTTACTTTCCCGAAAGTAACGCAAAAGCACTTTCGACAGGCTACGCTCTATCAAAAGTGCCTTTGCGCCCTGCCGGGGGCTTTCCGTCCTGCGGACGGTGGGCGGCTTTACGCCGCCTTATTGCCACCATTCTCTGGCTTTCTCCCAACACCGCAACATTGCAATGTCTATAATCTTTGCAACCTTGCAATTTTCAAGAACGCAATTCCAAGACTGCAAAATTCTAATACTCTGCATTGTTGCGCTGTTGCCTTTATCTATCCGTCACTGTCCGATTTTATCCAGTTCCCAATACCATGTATTGTTTATCCGCTTCGCCCGGACACCTAACTCTTTCTTTGCATTTTCCAGTGTTCGCTTCGATATGCCCTGTTCGTCTGCAAGACTGAAAATCTCATTGCTCTGCATGGCATTGTTTGTTTCTGCCAGTTC
>CAMWWJ010000399.1 GCA_947177925.1 uncultured Lachnospiraceae bacterium | reverse complement strand
TACCGTACTGTTTTCCGAAACAATTGAAGAAAATATCCGGTACGGCAGACCGGATGCGACGATGGAAGAGGTGGAAAGAGCAGCAAAAGCAGCCAATGCCTACAATTTTATTATGGATACGCCGCAGCAGTGGCAGACGAAGCTAGGAGAAAGGGGAATTGGGCTTTCCGGCGGACAAAAGCAGCGAATTGCGATAGCGAGAGTCTTTTTAAAGAATCCAAGCCTGTTGATTTTGGACGAAGCTACAAGCGCCTTGGATTCAGAATCGGAAAAGCTGGTGCAGGAAGCATTGGAAAACCTGATGGAAAAAAGGACTTCCATTGTGATTGCCCACAGACTGTCCACGATTATCAACGCGGATCGCATTGTTGTGATGCATCAGGGAAAAATCGTGGAAACCGGTACACATGCCGAGCTGCTGGCGAAGAATGGGCGGTATACACAGTTGTATCATATGCAGTTTGAGGGGGTGATTACGCAGGCATAAGATATGGACTTGCAGAAAGTCACGCCTGGGGTTTGTTTGGAAAGGGCAGCAGGGGGAGGGATATACGTGAGCTTTGCCGGTTAATTTTTTTGCTGATTGTTCCGATATATAAAACGAAATTGAATGTGAATGGTGAGCTAGGGATGGCGTTTTTTCTAAGGATGGAAATCATGTTAGAAAGTAACGCTATTTTTAAGTTACCAATAAGCCACAGACGGGCAGGCTTCCCCAGTTTCTGAAAGATTGGGGAATCGGAGAGCAGGGAGAGGAGGTGGTGGTCATGAAGTATGGCAGGGGAAGTTAAGCGGTATGTTTACATGAAGTAATGAACTGCTCGGACTTATTATAAGAGAGCATAAGTGGTGCTGAACGACAGAGGTGCCACAATACTAAAAACAATGGAGGACTTGAAAATCCGGTTCATGGAGTTTTTTGGAGAAGGTTGACTGGGGGGGGAAATTGTGAATGGTATTATGCAGCCGCAGTATAGCTATGGGGCTCTGAAAGGCTACATGGAGTGGAAGAAGTTTTTAGGATTCTTGGATAAGAAAATTGTCCACATTACATAAACGGGTCTAAAGCGGAAATGATGTAACAGTAATGAAATAGCGCATTGATGTGAAAAGCAAAAAGAATCAGATAAGCAATAATAAATACAAAGAAGCGGCTATGAGTTCTGGCTGATAGAAGAACTCATGGGTAGATATGTCAACGTAAATAAAAAAGAAAGAAGGAGCTAAAATGTCAGTAACAGGTGTAAACAACAATAGTAATGGTGTGGACTATTATAAAAATACGACGTCAAAAGCAAAAACAGAGGAATCCTTTTCTTTAGGAATACAAGAAAAACCTGAAGAAACTTGCCCAAAGGAACAGGGGGAAGTACCAAGTGCGTTTTGGGGAATGTCATTTGCAGATTTATTTTGCAGTAGTGAGATTAAAAGAAATCAGATACCAGTTGTAAATCAGATTGTCTCGTCAAGGAATCCTGAGGATGGGGAAATATACTTAACATGTTTTACGGACAACAAGATTACTTGTTGTCATACAGGAGGCAAAATAGCATGGGAAGTTGAGGTAAATGAAGATCAACAACAACAGGTGAAAGATTACTTTAAAGAATTTACTCCTTATAAATGGGCAAAGGAACTTTACTCGGGAGATAATATGGGTATGGCCGCAGTGAAAAATTTTTGGTTGAAACTTTTTGAAAATAATTGACTTGCGTGGACAAATAATAAGGCGAGGTAGAGAGAAAATGGTAAGTACATATCATCACTACATCAGCAGCCCTCTGTGGGAGGGTAATCGTTACGGGAAAGGTCAGTTTGCCTCCCCCTTGAAGGATATGAAGGAGCAGACTATTCTGATTGAGAACAGCGCGGAAAATAAAAATGACAGTTATCGGCAGAGAACAAAGTACGATGACTAGGTGGACTGCTACGCATTCTCTTATATGCAGAGGGCTCTTTATGACAGAGTGGGTATTTCTTCAAAGATTACAATTCGTCTAGAGAACTTAACAGAAGGGTGTGACTATGACCTGCTGGTCTATGATAAGGATGGGAACCAGATCGGAATAGCACAAAAGAACGGCGATGGCAGCAGTGAGTGGACACTGCCGGAATGGGAACATGGAAGGGATTATGTGATTCGGGTGGAAAACCGTAACGGTGAAGCGGCAGATACGGAGGGAACCTACCGCATCCAGATAACGGAGGAAAGAACACAGAACAGGACACAGGAGCAGTCGGGGGTTCTGGAACGGACAGTACGGGAAGACAAGGCTAGTTATGCAAAAGAGGTGGATAGACTGCATGATGAGTAGTACCACGCCTTACCGGAGGAAGACCGCTATCAGGGCGATGAGAGTGTGGAAGAATTGCTGAAGCGGATGGCTTCGGGGGAGAGGCTTAGTAAACAGGAACTGGAGTATCTGAAAATATATGCAAATCTTCAGGACATAGAGATGTCGGAGGCAGCAGGCAGACTTCAAAATAAGCTATACCCTGAAATCGTGGACAGATTGAAACAGGCGGGCATAGAGCCAGAGGGGAAAGTCTGGGAGCTGGAGATAAATGCTTATGGAAAAGTGACCATTTTCGGAGAACTGACAGAAGAAGACAAGGAACGGGCGGAGAAGATACTGGAAGAAGTATTTGCAGACCGGCTGTGGGATACTTATATG
>CAMWWJ010000398.1 GCA_947177925.1 uncultured Lachnospiraceae bacterium | reverse complement strand
GCATAGGAAAAGATGTAAAAGTTTTATAAATTTGTTAAAAAATTCCGAAATTCCCTTTTCTTATGAAAAAAATTGAGTATAATAAGAGAATTGTAGTGAACATTTAAAGGAGGAGTTAACATGAAGTTAGTACCATTAGGAGACAGAGTCGTATTGAAGCAATTAGTTGCGGAGGAAACTACCAAGTCAGGCATCGTATTACCCGGACAGGGAAAAGAAAAGCCACAGCAGGCTGAGGTGGTTGCAGTAGGTCCTGGCGGAGTGGTAGACGGGAAAGAAGTAAAAATGGAAGTGAAGGTTGGAGACAAGGTTATTTATTCTAAATATGCCGGAACGGATGTAGAATTGGATGATGAAGCATTTATCGTAGTTAAGCAGAATGATATTCTGGCAGTAATCGAAGCATAAAATAAAGCATTTGTTTTCTGGATAATATCTCACATATATCATAGTAATTTAGACATAAAAAGTAGAAGTTTTTCACTCCGGCCATGAACCGGGGCAGTAAATAAACCAAGAAACAGGAGGCGTCATATCAATGGCAAAGGAATTAAAATATGGTGCAGAGGCAAGAGCAGCACTGGAATCAGGAGTAAATCAATTAGCGAACACAGTAAGAGTCACATTAGGACCAAAGGGAAGAAATGTAGTGCTTGACAAATCCTTTGGAGCACCCCTTATTACCAATGACGGTGTGACCATTGCAAAGGAAATTGAATTAGAGGATGCTTTTGAAAATATGGGAGCACAGCTTGTAAAGGAAGTGGCTACCAAGACAAATGATGTGGCAGGAGATGGTACTACTACAGCTACAGTGCTTGCACAGGCAATGGTAAATGAAGGCATAAAGAATCTGGCAGCAGGCGCTAACCCCATTATTTTAAGAAAGGGCATGAAAAAGGCAACAGACTGTGCGGTAGAGGCAATTGCAAAGATGAGCTCCAAGGTAAATGGAAAAGAGCATATTGCAAGAGTAGCAGCCGTTTCCTCCGGTGATGAAGAGGTGGGCAAATTAGTGGCAGATGCTATGGAAAAGGTTTCCGGAGACGGAGTCATTACCATAGAAGAATCCAAGACCATGCTTACTGAGCTTGATTTAGTGGAAGGTATGCAGTTTGACAGAGGATACATTTCCGCCTATATGGCAACAGATATGGATAAGATGGAGGCTGTTTTAGACGATCCGTATATTTTGATTACAGACAAGAAAATATCCAATATTCAGGAAATTTTACCATTATTAGAGCAGATCGTTCAATCCGGTGCAAAGCTTTTGATCATTGCTGAGGATGTAGAAGGAGAAGCGCTCACTACTTTGATCGTCAATAAGCTCCGCGGTACTTTCAACGTAGTAGCTGTTAAGGCACCCGGCTATGGTGACAGAAGAAAGGCAATGTTAGAGGATATTGCTATTTTAACAGGCGGTCAGGTGATTTCCGAAGAGTTAGGACTTGATTTAAAAGAAACTACCATGGAACAGTTAGGACGTGCAAAATCCGTAAAGGTTCAAAAGGAAAATACCGTTATCGTAGATGGTGAAGGCGAGAAGCAGGCAATCGAAGCAAGAATCTCCTCCATAAAGAAGCAGATTGAAGAGACTACCTCCGAATTCGATAAAGAAAAATTACAGGAAAGACTTGCAAAGTTAGCAGGCGGTGTTGCTGTAATCCGTGTAGGCGCTGCAACAGAAACCGAAATGAAGGAAGCAAAGCTCCGTTTAGAGGATGCTTTGGCAGCTACAAGAGCAGCAGTGGAAGAAGGAATCATTTCCGGCGGCGGTTCCGCATATATCCATGCTTCCAAGGAAGTAGGCAAGCTTGTTGATGCTTTGGAAGGTGATGAAAAGACAGGAGCTGCCATCGTATTAAAGGCACTGGAAGCTCCATTGTTCCACATTGCAGCAAATGCCGGACTGGAAGGCTCCGTTATCATCAACAAAGTAAGAGAATCTGAAATTGGCATCGGCTTTGACGCATTAAAAGAAGAATACGTGGATATGGTTGCAACAGGCATCTTAGACCCTGCAAAGGTAACAAGAAGTGCACTTCAAAATGCAACAAGCGTGGCATCTACGTTACTGACTACTGAATCCGTAGTGGCAAACATCAAGGAAGATGCTCCGGCTATGCCGGCAGGCGCTCCGGGAATGGGAATGATGTAAGGCGAATCCGGAAAGATATATGAAATAGTATAGGAGGACTGGTGGAAGAGATTCTTTCCATTGGTTCTCTTTTTTTTGAAGGGGGGTGGCTGGGCGGACGCAGCAGAGGGATGAGAGCGGAACTACTGCGGTGTTTTTGGCAGCGCTTTTCCTAAACAGCCTGGGGAATGTGTTGGTACCGTACGGGTCGTCATACAGCGCCGTCCGTGGCGCAATATGCCTAAAATTGCCGTCCATGGCAATTTTCCCCTGGGTAGAGAGCAGGCTGTTAAGGAAAAGCGCTGCCAAAAACAATGCAGTAGTTCCGCTCTCATCCCTCTGCTGCTGTTTCGTTTCAACCCGTACTCTTTGAAAAGTCATGTGCTTTTCTTTAACAGTAATTAACATAAATAACATGTATCGTGTATCATGTATTATGTATTAAATATTACATATTACATATTACATATCAAACCTTCTTCCCAGCAACAAACGGCATTTCGATACACAGTGGGAGGTGGCGGAGCATAGAATAGTCTTAGAGGCCTTGGCAAAGTCGCCGGCACTTATGCCCCGTACTTTGGGGCATTAGTACCGC
>CAMWWJ010000397.1 GCA_947177925.1 uncultured Lachnospiraceae bacterium | reverse complement strand
TGCATTTTTTATTTTTGGGGAAATAATCTGTTTGAAAAAATGGGGAAACTCAAAGAAATTATCCTTATTCCATTCTGTTCAGTGTCCTATCTCTGACAGCAGATCTGTCATTTCCTCATATAAGATTCCACGCTCGGAACATTTCAAGATCACTGATATATAAGGATTGCCCGCAGTATCCTTTGCATATAAAATCAGACAATTCCTTGCGGATGATGTGGTTCCTGTCTTGCCACCGATTATCTTCACGTTTTCCGGCGGGCTGTAGGTGCCCTTAATATACAAATTGGTACTTTCGCAGGATAACTCTTTTGAATTTCCTTCTTTATCCTTATAAACAGTACTATAGGTAGGTGCATTTATGATTTCGTTAAATTCATCATATTGAATGGCTTCCTTAAAAATCAGATATAAATCATAAGCAGTCACATAATGCCCTTCTTCCGTAAGCCCATGAGGGTTCTTAAAGGAACATCTAGTAGCTCCAAGAGCCCTTGCCTCCTCATTCATCAGTGCACAAAATTGCTCCACGCTGCCGGAAATCCCTTCTGCAATCAGGACAGCCGCATCGTTGCCGGAAGACATCAAAAGTCCATGAAGAGCCTGTTCCAGCGTCATGGTGTCTCCTTCCTTCAAGCCTATTAAAGTTGCTCCGGATTCCGTAATCAGCACATTGGAGCTTGCCGTATAAACGTCATCCAGATTCCCGTATTTCAATGCAACAAGAGCTGTCATGACTTTTGTAAGGCTTGCCGGCTCCATTTGCTCATATTGATTTTTGGCATAAAGTATTTCTTTTTTATTTAAATCACATAATAAGGCTGCTGCTGACTCTTCAATCTGTACGTCATTTGCTGAAACCGATGCTTTCAGAGTAACGCATAAATCAGTGGCAAAGCCGTTTGCTGACTCTTCTGCCTTTTCCTCCGAAAAGCGAAAGCTGGATACGTTGGAATTTCTGTTATATGCCATGGCATATTTATCCGCTTTGCAGCCTGTCATACTAAGACATATAAAAATGATTATTATGCAATTTGTCAGTTTTCTATTTGTACATTTCACGCCACTCTAAATCTCCTCTGTCAAGTGATTTAATCAGAAGCTCTGCCGATGCCAGATTCGTCGCAAGGGGAATATTATGCATATCGCACAGTCTGACTACATTATTTACATCCGGCTCATGGCTTTTGGACGTAAGGGGGTCTCTTAGGAAAATAACCAGATCGATCTGATTATGCTCAATCTGCGCCCCAATCTGCTGTTCTCCCCCCAAATGCCCGGCCAGATATTTATGAACATTTAAATTTGTTACTTCTTCAATCAATCTCCCGGTAGTGCCTGTTGCAAATAAATCGTTTTTACTCAAAATTCCCCGATAAGCAATGCAAAAGTTCTGCATCAGCTTCTTTTTTGCATCATGTGCAATCAATGCAATATTCATATACCCTCTCTCCTAACCTAACTGTATTTTCGAATTCCCTGTAACCCTACATTTAAAACAAAACCCATGCCAATATATGTGCTGACTAAAGAGGTCAAACCGTAACTGACAAAAGGAAGCGGAATTCCTGTATTGGGCATCAGACCTGTTGCAACAGCAATGTTCATAAAGCTTTGTATCCCCACAATAGTGGCCATACCAGTACAGATCAAGGTACCGGCCATATCCTTAGCCTTTTTGGCAACCAATACGCATTCAATTGCAATCAGGGTCAGTAACACGATAACGGTACATCCACCTAAAAACCCAAGCTCTTCTCCCACTATGGCAAAAATAAAATCAGTCTGAGGTTCGGAAATAAAGTTACCGTTTTTTACGGAACCCACTTCATTATTTTTATACCCCTTTCCAAAAAGCTGGCCTGAGCCGATTGCCATCTTGGAATTATCCTGCTGATATCCTTCGTCATTTTTGTATTCATCCGGCTGCAGCCATGCCAGAATACGGGTCTGCTGGTAATCCTCAATCAGATTCTGGTCGGGCTGCAATACGATTACCAGAAAAATAACCGCAAGAGGAATCACTACTGCCAATATGCCTCCAATAATCTTATAGCTCAATCCGCCAATGAACAGCAATACACAAAACAGTACGGCTATCAAAATAGTAGTGGACATATCCGGCTGTTTATATACAAGAAACAAGGGAACTGCCGCAAGCACCACAGAGCTTATCAAAACCTTGAAGGTATTCAACTTCTCCTTATGTTTCATGATATACTGTGCAAAGAATAAAATCAATAGTATTTTTGTCATTTCCGAAGGCTGAAATTTGATTCCGGCGATTGTGACCCATCTGGTAGCGCCCCCGGCTTTATTTCCCATATAGCGGACCAAAACAAGAAGGAGCAGATTAAATCCATATAATATCCAATAAAACTGCAGAAAAAAACTATAGTCGAATAAGGATATTACCACCATCAGGAATAAGCCTACGATGAATCCCATAATCTGCTTGTCCTGTACGCTTTCCTGAGCGCTGCCGATTACCAAAATTCCAAGGATGGTAATGGCAGCCATCAGGATCACTAATTTAAAATCATAATCTCTAACCCGGTATCTTTTTAACATGTTATCACCAAAATACGTTTATTTTTCGTTTACTGACCTGTACTTCCATTTTATTGATATCAATCTGCATATATTTGGAAATCACCTTTGCAATATCCCGTTTAATATATTCCATAGTTTCCGGCGTACAGTTGATCCTGTCGGAAATCAAAAGGATCTTCAGCCGATCCTTTGCAATATCGCCGGAAC
>CAMWWJ010000396.1 GCA_947177925.1 uncultured Lachnospiraceae bacterium | reverse complement strand
CTCCCAAATACATATTTTCCATTACCGGACCCCCTTCATAGGCTATCACATAGCTGCGCTCCTGATGCATCCTCATAAAATAATATCCCGGTACATTTAAAAAAGGAAAATGACAGGCAAATACGATTTCCCTTGCTTTTATCATTCCTCCGGTGGTCCTTACTTTGTGCTCCTCCACCTCAAGGGCTTTTGTATGCCCAAAAACAGTAAGCTTTCCTGCCACTGCCTTGAGGAATTTCAAAGGGTGAAAAGCAGCCTGCTCTCGAAACCGGATAGCTCCTTCCACAGGAAACGGCAGCTCTGTATCCTTGGTAAATTCAGCTTTCAGTCCCAGCATTTTTGCCGCTTCCACTTCTTTCCTTATCTCTTCCTCTCCTCTTCTGGAATACAAATAAGCATCACATGTTCTGAAATCGCAGGAAATCCTTTCTTTTTCTATGATCCTGCTATATTCCCTTATGGCTGCTTCATTGGCACTGGCATATTCCCTGGCAGCCTCTTTACCAACCGTCTGTATGAGCCGGTCGTAAATCAGATTGTGTTGTGAAGTGATTTTTGCCGTAGTATTTCCGGTCTGTCCGCTCCCGATTGTTTCGGCCTCAATAACCGTTACCTCTCTTCCGGCTTTCATCAACATATATCCGGTGAGAATTCCTGCCATCCCGGCACCGATTACAAGCACATCTGTTTCTATATCACCTGCCAGCGAAGGTCTTTCTTCTATTTCTATTGTTTTTTTCCAGATGGATTCCATGCATCTTTTTCCTTTCCCAAAAGCCTTTTCTTTTATTGTCTCCAGTCCCGGTATTTCTATAACAAAAGATGCATGTTCTTCTTAAGCCTTAATATCCCTTCAATATCTCCTTTAAATAATCTTCATACTCTAATTTTATGTTTTCCGGCAGCAGAATTCTGGCGCCCTTCCCAAGCCCTGTAATCCAGCCGTAAAACTGTCCGCTTACGGCTATATTTACCCGGATGGAAAAGTGGTCTTCATCTCTTTTCCTGATTTCCACATCCTTCCCGAATCTGTCTATTACCACACCTGCAAAATGATTTTCAAACTCCAGAGTAACAGCCTCATCCTTTCCTCCAAACATGGAAAAGGTCTTGCTGGAATATGTGGCGGGCTTCATTGTCTGAAACAGTTCGATTCCGCTCCTTGGCTCTTTTGTCAGGGAAATATCATTCATCTTATCCACCCGGTAATGCTTCATCATTTCCGCTTTTTCATCATATGCCACCATATAATAATACTCATCATTCCAGATAAGTTGGTGGGGGCTTACCACATATATTTCTCCATCCCTTTTAAACTGCATCTTTTTATCTATATTCCATTCAAAGTAGCGGAAGGAAATCTTTAAATTTTCCTGTATGGCCCTGTGGATATAGTCCACATTATAATAAATGCTTTCATTTTCCGTTTTGATTCTGTCGGAAACATAGACCTGGCGCTTTAACTGTTTTGCATCCATCTGGTTCGTAAGGGAACCGATTTTTCCAATGAGCTCTCTGGACTTTTTCAAAGTAATGAATTTGGAAGCCTGCACAGCATCAACCAAAAGCTTTAATTCCGCCAGTTCAAAGGTTCTGCTCACCAGACGGTAGCCTCCCTTTTCCTTTGCCTTTGAGCTTACAATATCATAACCAAAGTTCTGAAGAGCCTCGATATCCGTATAGATGCTCTTTCTTTCCGCCTTGATTCCATACCTTTCCAGCTCCTCAATCAATTGTACAGTAGTAATCCCCTGTTCTTCATTTGTTTTTTCCTGCAAAAGTTTTACAATATATAATAATTTTAATTTTTGATTTGATGATTTTGCCATAAAACAGTCTCCACTTCCCATAAATTTCGAATTTCATAATCAATCTGCACGTCCGATGTTTTTGCAAGCTTCTTTGGATTGTACCAGCAGGTTGCAATCCCCGCCCGATTTCCTCCCAACATATCGCTGGAAAGAGAATCTCCTATGATAATGGTCTTTTCCTTATTAAAATCCGGTATTTGCCGGAAACATGCTTCAAAAAAGCTTTTATCCGGCTTTGGCGCCCCTATGACCTCCGAAATGAAAATGTCCTCCATCAGCTCTGTAAAACCTGCTAACTGTAATTTATTTCTCTGGGTCCACTCCACTCCGTTTGTGACAATATACTGCTTAAAATCTTTTTGTAGTTTTTTACAAAGTTCAAGGGAATCATCTTGATAAAAGTAAATGCTGCCCAGATAGATTTGATATGCCTGTTGAAATTCTTTTACCGGCACTTGTTTGATTTTCCGTTCCACAACAGTCTCAAAATCATTCTCCCCATCCCTTTTGCAAAACCAGTCCGTAAGCATTTCCTTTTTTGTTTCTGCCTTTTCCAAAAGCCTGCGGAATAATTCTTCGAACCTTCCATACAAAACCGCTTCTTTTGTAATCTCTCCCCGTTCCAAACGCTTCCAATAGGACTCATTGATTCCGGAGTAAAGGGATACCGTCTCTTCCGTAATCGTCAATTGGTAATCCGAAAAAGCCTTTTTTATAGCAAATTCTTCTGATTTTAGAAAATTCAAAATGGTGCCATCTACATCCCATAAAATCGTCTCATATCGTTTCATATTTTCATCTCCCGCTATTTCTCATAAAATGAAAAACGGGCGTCCCTTCGAACACCCTTTCTCCCATCAGCCTTCTGCTGTTTCTTCCTTTTCTAACAATGCTTCTTCCTGCAGTTTGGCATCTTTGGCCTTCCGCATCTTCACTCCGATTATGCAGGCAACTACAACAAGCGCTATCATAAT
>CAMWWJ010000395.1 GCA_947177925.1 uncultured Lachnospiraceae bacterium | reverse complement strand
GCTCAAACCATATTTCTTGAAAAATTCATCCGAATAATTAATAAACCTATAATCACTCATATAATCAATAAAAGCAATATTGCTATATTCAAATTCCTTGATTTTTTCCTTAAAATCACTAATTTCAGGGACTTCTCCTTCAAACTGGCAGACGATATAATCATCAGAAAAAAATGGGACATCCTTATCTTTACTATGAAAGGATAAAAAATAAGCCGAATATGCAAGTATGAAAATTACTATGCTCATCATTATGATTGCAAACAACATTGCCGATTTTAATATACTGTTCTTCACGTTTTCTCCTATCCAAGTTAATGTCATTTTGAAATCTTGATAAGTATCAAAAAGTAATGCAGAGCATGTATTTTTATTACATATTGATCCAACACATGCTCTACAGATTAATAATACATTATTTATAGGTCCATGACCATGTTGCTTTGGCTGTTTTGAAAGGAATGTTATTTTTTGATATCTTCACTGTGCCATTAGCTGTACTTTTTGATTTATCATATGATCCTTCCCTTAAGCGAACAGTAACTTTTTTTACATACTTTCCTTTTTTAAGTTGATAATTAGTTGTATTTGTCTTTACTCCCTTTGTAGTGTGAGCCATCACATATACCTTTAAATATTCCCTGCCGCCAGCCGCATAAAATAACGGCATTGCTCCTACTGAATATACTGTTGTTGCCATTGTCACACCAATTATCAATGCAGCAACGATTTTCTTAAATTTTTTCATTTTCATTATTCTCCTTTAATATCTTGACCCAGTCAATTTAATATGTTTTTGGAAATTTCCGAACGTCAGTGTAACATGCTTTTACAGACTTGTCAACCTTTAAATGTAGTATACACATTGTTTTTTTAACGCAACACGTACTTCTATTTGTATACATAAATTTAAAATTTCTCTTCTCCTATGATATACTCTAAATGCTTTTACTGCATTCAGATTTTAACCTATCAAATATATTTGAGTGATTTCCCACCATCCCTCGTATAGGTATATAGAAACGCATCATACTTCTTAGAAAGAGGAGGATATTATTTTGGATGACAAAGCTTTATTACATCTGCTTCATACTAATGGAGAAGCGGGCATCCGGGCGGCTCTGGATATTTACGGTGGCGCCGTGGAAACAATCTGTAAAAACTTTCTGTCCGGCCTTCCCCCACAAGATCTGGAAGAAGCCATAGCGGATACTTTTATTAAGCTCTGGCAGAATTCACACAGCTTCCGTCTGGAAAAAGGGAACAGCCTGAAAAGTTACCTGTATGCCATAGCCCGAAACACCTCCATAGATGTTCTCCGGAAAAAGCAAAAAGCCCTGCCGATTCCTTTAGAGGAAATTACCATAGCAGCTCCTGTCCATATTGAAAATGACTTTATTCAAAAATCCATGGAAGATACGCTTCATCAGGTACTGAAAAGTTTGAAGGAACCGGACAGAACCATATTCATTCTGCGATATTTCTATTGCGAGTCCATAAAAAACATAGCTGGAAAAATGAACTGCTCCACGAAAAAAGTGGAAAACATACTATTCCGTGGAAAAGGCAGATTGGAAGCTGCATTGAAAGAAAGGGGAATCAGCCATGACTAATATAGTAGAGCTTATTACACATGTCCATGAGGAGGAAGCATTGGATTTTCAAGGCAACCTGGATGAGGATTGTAAAAACCGCATTCTTCACCTAATCTTACAAAAACAGGAACATCATCCTGAAATCCCTGCTGCCTCTCACACAGAATCAGCAGTTGGCAGTTCTAAAATGATAAAGTCAAAGAAGAGAATCGTCAGAAAGAGATTGCTAATTGCCATGTTTGCCGCTGCCCTTTTATTTGGCATGGCTACTTTTGCAGCAAACGATGGGCAGTGGGATATCCGCCTCATGGAATTCTGGCATTTGACCGATACTACCTATTTAGAAGGCGGCAATGTTTTAATCGATAAAAGCAGTACCGACAACGGTATGACCGTCACTGCCCTCTCTTCTATCGGCGATAAAAATAACGTATCCATTCTATTGGAAACAGATTATCCTTTTGATGATCCTTCAAAAGATTCCCATGAAAAAAATGATTTCTATTTCATTTTTGATACCATGAATATTTTCGTATTGGACAAAAACGGATTTCCTGCTTCCTCTGGTTGGAGCTCTGTCATGGAATCATTTTCAGAAAACGGAAAATTATATTTTCTTTTGAACATTGTCTGTAAAGACATCAATCGTCAAAGAGTAAGCATTACATTAAAGGATTTATATATGTACGAAAAGTCTTCTGAAGAAGAAATTCTGGTCAATGACGGAACCTGGAATTTAGAGTGGACTTACCAGTATAAAGCAAATGTAAAAACCTACTATCCTTTCACATTTTCCAATTGCGGAAAGGAAAAGATTTTGATTACTAAAATAGAGGCAACCCCTCTGTCAATCCGGGTTACCGGGATTAGAAATTACTTTGACCGAAATCAGACAACAATCGAAGAGTTTACTATCAAAAAAGTATATAGAAACGATAATCAGGAGTTGGTGGAATTTACTCCTACAACTTATGGCTGCAGCAATCATATGTTTCTGGAATGCAACGTTGTTTTGAATGACCCGGTAGAACCGGCGGAACTTTCCGGGATTCAGATTGGAGAGACGCTTATGAAGTTTCATTAAAAAAGAGGGGGATTTTGATGGGAGGACGTGGGAGCCGGCAGAGCATATGGCAGTCTTATGGGCACGCTCTCGCTCTGCAAAGACGCAGCGGTACTAATGCACCAAA
>CAMWWJ010000394.1 GCA_947177925.1 uncultured Lachnospiraceae bacterium | reverse complement strand
CCTCTCAAATTCTCTAAAAGGAATTTTCCTTCTCGCATGTCTTATTGGCATTATAACATAATTTATTTAAAAAATATACATCTTTTTATGCAAAATAAGCAAATTTCGTATAAGACCATCTATCTATGCTTTTTTAATCTTTGCTTTTGAAGGAAGGCCTGTCGCTTTCTTTTGTAATAATTTTTTATATGCATTCAGCTTGGATTTCGGTACTTTTATCGTTGCATTTTTCACGATACCCTTCCATGCACTCTTGCCTACGGATTTTAATTTTGTGGATTTAATGGAAATTGTTTTCAGCTTTTTACAACCGGCAAATGCACTGGCTCCTATCTTTGTAACATTTTTCCCTATTGTAACGCTCTTTAATTTTTTATTGTTCTTAAAAGCATTCTTTTCTATTGCCGTTACCTGATAGGTTTCATTTTTAATCTTCACGGTAGAAGGAACCGTAGCTTTTGTCAGCGTATTCTTAATGGGTGCCGTAAGGGTAACCTTACCGGTTTTTCCATTTGCCACGGCTGTCACTTTATATTTATAATTACCGCATTGATATACCCTTCCTTTTACTGCCGTATCCTTAATCGGCTGTGTGTTCACTGTTTCCTTTGCCTTCATGGTAACACCGGAGACCTGGCTGCTGTAAGGACCATAGCAGATATCACCGTTTATTACCTGATAATTACGCGCCATGTAGATATACTGCTGATTATCCCCAAGGCCTCCGTCCCTGAAATTCAGATTATCGGCTCCTTCCAGCAATGCGACAGTCTGCCATTTCGTTCCCCAGCTTGCTTTCCGGTAGATGACATAACCGGAAGCGGAAGCATCGGCTGATTTTTCCACTTTGTTTAATGTAATATCAAGGCTGTTATAATCCTTTGCTGCAACCCCTGCGATGGAAACAGCAGGTACTCCAAAGGTACACACCTCCTGCATCTGTGCTTCACCTGTATTCCATCTCAGCGCATACTTCATATTTCCGCTTTGAATAACAAATCCGTATATAAACTGGTCCGGAGCTTTTACCACCTCTTGTTCCGTTTTTTCATCTCCACCGGCTAAATCAATAGATTTGATTACAGAAGGTGTATTGAAATAAATCCTATCCTGATAAAGCATGATCCTGGCAAGGCATCCGTTATTTTTCCATGCCAGATTATCTTCGTCATCAATGGCATAAAAGAAAACTTCAGACGGCGTTGACAAATCATCATCCTGAAGAATTCCGCCCTCATCAGATTTTACATAATACCAGTTTCCATTCTTATGGAACATGCCGCTATAGACAGATGTCCATTTCCAGCCTGAATAAAGGTCGCTTACTGCCTTAATACTATTTCTATTTTCATCCTCTACCTTCCAGTCATGGTGATCATGTTCCCAATCACTAATCTCATTATCGCTTAAAAGGAAATAGTCATGATATACTCTTCCAATGCAGTCATAAACCGGATCATCCCATGTCAGATCCGCATGATACCAGCTTCCGTCAATCTTGATCAGGCTCCATGCATGGCCCATGGCATTGCTTGTAACAATCCGGCAGTCGATTCCCAGCTTCTCCTTCATAATATATTGATATGCCTTTGCATAGCCATCACATACTGCAATCTTTTTTACCAAAGCGCCATATGCGGAATGAGATTCGCCCGGCACAGTATCGGCATCAAAATTCTCTTCATCATATTCGCAGTTCAGTATGATATAATCATGTATTGCCAGCGCTTTTTCATACTGACTCATAGTATCGTCCACATAAGCCACTGCCTTATCAGCTTCTGCCTGAAATCTGGCTATTTCTGCCGCAATGGTATCTTTTGTACCCATATAAGTAAGTAAATAGACGGCAACCGTTCCATCATCTCGCTTGAGATAGGCCGAAGCAACCGTTACATAATACAGTTCCGGATGGGCATTCAACACATGATATATTTCCGTCCACATCTCGTCCTGTGGTATATTATAGGCTGATACATCCACAACCATTTCAAAATTATTTATTGCATTTAGTATGTAGTCTTCAAAGCTTAAAGTCCTTCCTGCTGCAAACAGACTTTTTCCCTGCTCCGTTTCCGGATATCTGTCACTAACAGCCCCATAATAATCCGGATTGTATCTGTCTTCCTCAAAAGGCGATTTCACTTCCACCAGATTCTCCATGGAAGCCCCTGCTTCATTTTGCGATATCGTCCCCTCTTCTACAGCTTCTTCGCCTGCTTCCTCCATATTTTTACTCACCAGCTCGCCGCTTTTTTCTTCCTGTCGGCTTTCATCCGGTTTCCCAGCATTCATCTCTTCTAAATCCCCGGAAAGCTGATTTTCCGATAAAGTCTCGTAGCGACCTGTTTCGGACTCTCCTTCCCTTTCTGCACTGCCCGCCGGATTTGCCTGTACTGCCATTCCCGAAACCAGCATCATTATCGAAAGCACAAGCGCCGTTAGTCTCTTTATCCTTACTTTTGCATTCATCTTCTTCCGCCTCCTATAACTTAAAGATGACTATTGTCCTTTGTTGTCAATCATTATAACAAAGAATTTTTTTTGCCGCAATCCCTGAAACTATTTTTTAGTGGTTATTCGTAAGAATTTTGACTTTTTGAGCAGAGTTGGGATGGGGCTGGCAGAAGAGGACGTGGGAGCTGGCAGCGCATAGGATAGTCTTATGGGCACGCTCTCGCTCTGCAAAGACGCAGCGGTACTAACGCACCAAAATACGGTGCGTAAGTGCCCAATGTGGTCAACTTAAGGAAAGTTTGTACTTTCCTGCAGTACCTTGAAAATCAA
>CAMWWJ010000393.1 GCA_947177925.1 uncultured Lachnospiraceae bacterium | reverse complement strand
AAAGATTTGTACTAAAATAATATGGAGTCAAGAGAAAAATTATACAAAGAAACAGGAAAAGAAGGAAGAGAAGTCATATGAAATACAAAAGAACAGCCACAATGCTTATTGGGTTTCTACTGTTTGTCCAAAGCTGTTTTCTGGCTATGGCGGCAGATGGGAAAAGCTCCTTATCCATGCAGCGGCAGAAGCAGGAAGTTTTACGGGAAAATACTGATTGCTATAAGCTCATCCTGGCAGAACAAAGTACCGTCTCCTTCTATTTCAGCCGGATAAGCGCTACGAATTTACCAGTAAAATGGCAAATTCATATTTATAATGCCCACAGGGAAAAAATAGCGGACTTTTTTTCGGAAAAAGAAAATCAGGAATATCTGATTCTAAAGCTTCCCCCCGAGACCTATTACATAAAAATAGTCTTTGGATGCAATCCATATCATATGACTGTGAAGACGTCGAATTTCTCAAAACCATCTCCAACACATATGAATGCTTCCCGGCCACAAATACTACATGCCGAAAATAAATGTCTGAATGTGAAAAATGAAGATATTTTACAAGACGCACAAAAAAATAAGATAAAAGAAATAAGAATTGCGGAAATGATAAAGATTTTGAACAAAAAGCTAAATCAATTTACGCATAACAGGCAGCCTTTCGATACCCAGTGGGAGGTGCCATAGCATAAAGCAGTCTTCTGGGCCTTGGCAAAGTCGCCAGCACTTACGCACCGTACTTTGGTGCGTTAGTACTGCTGCGTCTTTGCAGAGCGAGAGCGTGCCCGGAAGACTGCTTTATGCTATGGCACCTCCCACGTCCGCTTATCCAAATCCACGTTCGCATATATTCACAAAACCAGTATATCTTGTACACCAGTTGAAAAAAACCACTACATGTGCTATCCTATAAGATAATGGAAAAAAGAAAGCAGGAATATTATGGTTTGTTTAAAGGATTTATTAAAAAACCTGACATACCAGGTGATAAAAGGCAGTGAGGACGTGATGGTCACCGCCGTTGCAAATGATTCCCGCAAGGTAGAAAAAGGCAGCCTGTTTTTTTGTATTTCAGGCGGAAATGCAGATGGACACAGCTTTGCGGAAGAGGTCGTACAGAAAGGGGCGGCCGTCCTGATAGTGGAAAAGGAAGTGTCCGTAAAAGAGGATGCAGAGGTTACCATCATAAAGGTAGAAGACACCCGTTATGCCATGGCATTCATCTCAGCAGCCTTTTACGGAAATCCGGCAGATAAGCTAAAGGTAATCGGCATTACCGGAACGAAAGGAAAGACCACCACCACCTATCTTGTAAAATCCATTCTGGAGCATGCCGGATTCAAAGTAGGCCTGATTGGCACCATAGAGGTCATCATAGGAGAGAAAGTGATTCCTGCCAATAACACCACGCCGGAATCCCTTTTGTTGCAGCAGTATTTCCGGGAAATGGCAGATGCCGGCTGTGATATGGTAGTAATGGAGGTTTCTTCCCAGGGTCTCATGCTTCACAGAACCCAGGGCTTTTTCTTTGAAATGGGCGTTTTCACCAATATCGAGCCGGATCATATCGGACCAAACGAACATAAGGATTTTGAAGATTATCTGCAATGTAAAGGACGATTGTTCAGGCAGTGCAAAACAGGAATCGTAAACCGGGATGACGCACGCTGGGAGGATGTGGTAAAAGATCACACCTGTCAGTTAGAAACCTTTGGATTTTCGGAAACTTCGGATTTAAGGGCAAAGGATGTAAAACTGGTAAACGGTAAAGGCTATTTGGGAGTGGATTTTGAAACGGAAGGCATTGTAAATATGCAGGTGCTCCTCCACTCGCCGGGCAGATTCAGCGTATACAATGCATTGACCGCGATTGCCATCTGCCGCCATTTCAAGGTGCCGGAGGATACCATAAAAGAAGCACTGGCACAGGCAGGAGTAAAGGGCAGGATTGAAATGATAAAAGTGTCCGATAAATTTACGCTGATAATCGATTATGCCCATAATGCCATGGCATTGGAAAGCCTGCTTACTACTTTAAGGGAGTATCAGCCAAAACGGCTTGTATGCCTGTTCGGGTGCGGAGGAAACCGCTCTAAGCTCAGAAGGTATGAAATGGGAGAGGTAAGCGGAAGGCTGGCGGATTTAACGGTGATTACTTCTGACAATCCCAGATTTGAAGAGCCACAGGATATTATTGAGGATATTAAGACAGGAATTGCAAAAACAGACGGAAACTATGTGGAAATCTGCGACAGAAAAGAGGCAATTGCCTATGTGATCCAAAACGGACAGCCGGGAGACATTATCGTGCTGGCAGGAAAGGGACATGAGGATTATCAGGAAATCAAAGGGAAAAAATATCCTATGGATGAAAGAGTGATTATTCAGGACATATTGCGGGAAATGCAGAAGCGATAGGATAAAGGAGACGGTAAGTTGGAAAGAAATCCGGAAGGAAGCTATGCAAATATAATAGTGGATATTTCTCATGAAAAAGTGGATAGACCCTTTCAATATCGGATACCGGATTCTTTAACAGGGAAAATCGAACCGGGCATGAAGGTGCAGATTCCCTTCGGACGTTCCAACAAGCTCATTGACGGCTATGTGATGGAGCTTACTGACAAACCGGAATATCCGGTGGAAAAGTTAAAGAGCATACAGTCTGTGGCAAAGGGCGGAATTTCCATAGAGGGCAGTCAGATCAGGCTTGCCGCCTGGCTGAAAAGAACCTATGGCTCCACCATGATAGCGGCAATGAAAACGGTCCTCCCCGTAAAGCAGAAGGTAAAAGCGGCAGAAAAGAAATCTTTAAGACTC
>CAMWWJ010000392.1 GCA_947177925.1 uncultured Lachnospiraceae bacterium | reverse complement strand
GGGTCAGGAACATATCCATTCCCAGTTAGAAATTTATTTCAAGGAACAGCTCGCTTTGCGGGAGATATAAAAGCTTGTCAGCAGTTCTTATTGACATGCCCTAAAATCCCTGCATAATGCTGGTAAGGACGGAAAGTCGCAGAACCGACATCCGCCCTTGAGTAATTATTCATATATCCTATATCAGATTTCGAGTTTACATATAACTTGAAAAAGTTTTTGATAGGGAAAATTTCTAGTCCATTGTATGGTCTATGTAGATGAATGATTGCCTACCGGACAACATTATGCTACGCAACATATAAAGGCATGGCATACCCTCCATTCTGTCGACGTTCCCGCCCAGTCACATCATACTATCTCACTCTCTTTGTTCTAATGTGGATAGAAAACCCTCTAAATCAAAAATTTCCATTTTACGCTCGGCTATTTTTATTATTTTCATCACCCATAGAGGCATTCTTTTATAAACTTACATTGTATTGCTAAATCCAACGCCTTATGCACAATCACATCCCTTTTCCAAGCAAATGGCTTTGAATAAACATAGTAATTTCCATCGTTCCACATTTGTCTCTCTTCTTCACTTCCGCTTTGTGTAATCCTATTATGACATCTATTGCTTGCCATAAATAGAAATAATTTATTCTCAAAGTCTATCGTTAAATAGTTTCCTGTATATCCTCCCATAGAAAAGGTGTTTCCGGATAATGCATGATAAACTTCCGAATCTTCCTGCACAGGATTTTTCACATAAGAAAGCAATCCAAAAAATTGACGTTTTTGTTGTTCCTCTCTAATCTCACATGCACAATTTTTCCCAATTAATTCCATGCTGCTTTTTGTGATGATACGCTCCCCAATCAAGCATTGCGCAAATTTGGCCATATCTTCAACCGTTGAAAACAATCCCGCATGTCCCTGCAAAGAGTAGTCATTCCGTTTTAATATTCTTGCTTTAGTATCATGGCATACTCCCTTCTCCGTTAAACAGTCACAACTATACTGCCCATTTATAATTTTTCTTTCATAGTTATTATTCATACATTTTTCTCTGCATTCTTCCGGAACACTACAATACGTATGATTCATTCCGCATGGTTCTAAAATATATTCTTTTACCAGATTCCAAAAAGAATTTCCGGTTTTTCTCTCTAACACATATTTTAATACCATTGCTCCCATGTCTGAATATCTGCTGCCTGAATTTTCTCTATCCTCCTTAATTGCAAACAGACATTGCTCCGCCATATCCGCTGTCTCTGCTTTTCCTATATGTCCGTCTGTTTTCAATGGTACTGTGAAATCCATTAACTCTCTAATTCTCAACTGACTAATATTTGCAAATCTAGTATCATATTGTCCTATCGGCTCTTCAATATTTATTTCTCCTAATTCCGAGAGTTTCATAGTAATGATACATGTAAAAATCTTTGTTATCGATGCTAAATCAATCACACTGTCATCTTCTAATTCTTCCGGCACCACCTCGAAATGATTGCTTGATAGCAACACCTCTTGCTTTTTACCATACACGACTACTTTCTTTTGTACTTCGTCGCCAAATGCCAAAAGCACTCCGGGCACTATATTGCTCTCCTCAACCATTTTCTGAATATCTTTTTCTATCCCTGCTCTTCCCCAAACCAATTGGAATATGGATTCTAAAGTTGCGCCCTCTTCTACAAAGTCAATTACTTGGCATACTAAATTCATATACTTGTAAGGAGACCATGCACTATCTTCGCAACTTTCTTTTCCTCTGCTATTTTCACTCATTTTCTCGGAAAATTTAACTATCATTTGTAATTTACGCTGATATCGCTTGCCCGAATCAAGACCTAATGTTCTCTCCCATTCTTCATATTCTCTGCTTAGCTTTTTATTTTCTAAAATTTCCTGTAACGAAAATCCAATCCATTTTTCATCCAGTTCTTTTTCCAGACGAATTTGTAAGTAAAATAGCATCAAGCATACGTTTATATCCTTACTATCAATATCATGCGCTTTTGCATAATGTTCATAAGCTTTTAAAAAGTAATCTCTTTTCTTATCCTCTTGTTTCTCTTCTTCCCCTTTCTCTACATAGATTAAACCCAAATTTACATATCCATTTTTATATCTGTCCCTCCTCTCCAACGTAATCACTCTTGTAAATTCCTCTTCCTTTTGATAAACTGACTCCAAGTATTCCCTTGCTCCTTCTCTTGCTTCTTTTTTACTTTTTACCAGTTTATGACTGTTTATATCACTATATAAGTGCCATTTATAAAGTGCTACTATTGCTACTGCCCATATTTCATTTTGTTTTGCCGCTTTTTCATACAGCTCATATGCCTTTACATATTTGTTTTCCCCTTCCGCTATCTTCAATTTTCCTTCTTCATACATTCTTGCATGTTTGTTAAAAGAATACATATACTTTCCTTCTTCTGCTTTAAGCAAATACTCTTCTGCTATCTTATATCGCGTATTTTCATCGCTGGTCTCTTCTAGCCAGCCATAAATATAATACTGTGCAAGTACATCATATACGGCATAATACTCTTCTTTGGTCTTTTTTTTACAGTACTCTAAATAATATTTTATCATATCAAAACCATTCTTATATAATCTAACAGCGGCTTCCTCATCACCTTCTTTTTTTGATTTTTGCGCTTTTTCTTTCAAGAGATACACACAATTCCACGTTGCCCAGCCGTCGCCTAACTTATATGCTTCCTCAGAATAATGATATGCAGAGTCTATATCACGTTCTGTCACAGAACCTCCATTTCCATAATAATAGATATCACTTAAAACATCATACGCTTTTCTGGCTCTATAATTT
>CAMWWJ010000391.1 GCA_947177925.1 uncultured Lachnospiraceae bacterium | reverse complement strand
ATCCTAGATTCGCCTTAGTCTCGTTGGCTGGTAGATTTGTATAAGATAGAGGATGAAATCTAATGAAAGAGAGGTACGGTCCACCAGAATAGCAAGAGAGTTCTAAAAAAAGAGTACAAAAGAATGAAGTACAAAAGGAAAAAGTTTGAATCGAGTACATGTGAAGAAGTAACGAGGTACAAAAGAAAATTTTTCTAAGAAGACCGTTACAGTACGATAAGTACAAAAGGAAAAGATGGAAAGAGGAGAACAGAATATGGAGGTTGGTCCAATGGATCAAGAAGTTTAGAAGCGGGTATTGGTCGAAATAGATTGATACCCGCTAGTACTTTGTGTTAAAATGACCTTGGAGGTGCTAAGCTATGTTCGATAAGCAGTCAGAAGAATTATCAAAAGAAGAAGCTCGAAGAAAAAAGAGAAAAAAGGCCCAGTTGCAGGCATATGGTATGTTGGCGGCAGGAGTTCTGGTGCTTGTTTTAGTAATAGCAGGTATCTGTAATGGCGTGGGAGTTGTTATAAAAAAAGTAAATGAAAGCAAGACAGAGCAGGCTTCGGAAAAAAATAATGCCCAAAAAGATAATTTGGAAAATGAGCAGACCGTTTCCAATGATGATATGGAGGAGGGAGGCTCCGATCTGGCAGCGCAGATTGCGGAAGCAAATGAACAGGAAACAGAGCAGACTGTAGAAGAAATGCAGGAAGAAGCCCTTCGCAACTATGTAGGCTCTTTTATTAACAGCATGACCGTAGAAGAAAAGGTGGCGGGAATGTTTTTTACCACACCGGAGTCCATTACCGGTGTAAGAACTGCAATCGCGGCAGGCAGCAGTACCAGCAAGGCGCTGTTGGACTATCCGGTAGGAGGTATCCTGTATGATACTAAAAACATTCAGGATGCGTCCCAGTTTAAGGAAATGATATATAATACCAGGACATTTAGTAAATATGAGCTGTTTATAGCGTTGGAAGAAGAAGGTGGGGAAACAGGTCCCCTGTTTGCCAGCGGTCTGATTGCGGAGCCTGTTTTAAGCCAAAAGGAAATCGGGGAGACATCCGGTATCTCGGGAGCTTACAGTGCTGGTATATCCATAGGGAGTGCGCTGACAGGACTTGGAGTAAATGTGAATTTTGCACCGGTTTCAGATGTGGCTGCCGGGGAGAGTTCGTTTATCGAACCAAGAACCTATGGAAGTGACATAGCTACCACTGTTTCTTTGACGAAAAATATGCTCAAAGGAATGAGCGATCAGTCTGTATATGGCTGTTTGAAGTATTTTCCGGGGCATAACGATGTGACTACGGATACGAATACCAGGCGAGGGATATCCAAACGGACCAGGGCGGATTTGGAAAAATGTGAATTTGAGATGGTAAAAATGGCAATTGAGGAAAAGGTTCCGTTTTTGATGGTGTCTCATGTGGCAATGCCTGAAATAACGGGTGACAATACACCAGCATCCTTGTCAGAAGCTTTTATTACGGATATGCTTCGTAATGAATTGGGATATGAGGGGATTATCGTTACAGATTATATGAATAAAGCAGCGATTAGAAAAAATTATAAACATGCGGATGCGGCAATTATGGCAATAAAGGCAGGCGCCGATATGATAGTGGCACCCTCTAATTTTAAACAGGTATATGCGGGCGTGGTTGCGGCTGTAAAAGCGGGAGATATTTCTGAGGACAGGCTGAATGAATCCTTATACCGGATATTAATGCTTAAATACAGGAATTCCATAGACTACGATAGTGTAATGCCGGAAGAATCTTCGGATGGAGAAGAAGCGGATACTGAGGATGAGTTGTAATGGCCTGAAGAAAATAAGGATAAATGAAAACGGCAGTATTGACCAGAGAGAAGCTGGACGATACTGCCGTTTTTATTGTATCCAATATAGACGAAGAAAGTAAAGCAACAGCAAATGGAGAGGATAGAAAACATAGAACAGATATTTTAATGACAGTCCCCTTTTTCCGTTGTAAAGGGGGAGGCATAGAAAAGCCGGAAGAGAAAAGGGTTCCCAAAGAAAGCATAAATATCCTATGATACATGCCATTTTCCGGTTGTTATGATAGTAATAGAATATTACAATTAAAACAATGCCGATGCCGTAATAATCGGTCTTCAGGATGGTGGCCAGCCCTACGAAAAACAGTATGATAAACAGACTGTTGGAAATCTGAACATTATAAGCGAGAGCTTTGGAAAGGGCAGCCTGCTTTTGCTTTTCCAATGCTGTCATACAAAGAAGACCGAATAGAAGCGTCCAGAATACATTTTGCAGTTGAAAGGAAAAGAAGCTGTTTTGAAAAGCAAGATCAAAAGGGACTTCGGAAATAAGGGCAAAAAGAAAAAGCCTGAAGGCATATTTCTTTTTGCTTTTTGTATGAAAAAAGCCTTCCACCAGTAAAAAGCAGTAAATTGGGAATGCAATTCGTCCTACATTCCGTAATATCCGGTAAAATCCATAAAGGGTAACAGGACAGCCCGGCCATAAGGCTATATGGCTTTCGATGGTGCAGCCGGGCAGGCTGTATAGGAAAGCGGCTCCGATATGATCTAAAAGCATGGTGAACATGGCAATTATTTTTAAAGCGCTGCCGTTTAAGGGCTGCCGTTTTCTGAAAGTCATATTTTTTGTTTCATTCATAAATAGCTCCTGCTTTCTTCTTTCAAAATCAAGAACGTGTGCTATAATCTGTTATAACAAAAAAGTCATAAATCTTTAGAAAATCTAAACATTCATGACCTTAACAAAAAATAAAAAGCGCGAGACGGGGATCGAACCCGCGACCCCCTCCTTGGCAAGGAGGTGCTCCACCGCTGAGCCACTCG
>CAMWWJ010000390.1 GCA_947177925.1 uncultured Lachnospiraceae bacterium | reverse complement strand
GTATCATACTTACCAAGAAAGTGAATTTTTTTGTCATGAAATTTGTCACGGGATCCGTCAAGAAAAAAGGGTGTTACCGAGCTTACTTGCAGCCGCCCTCTGAGCATCTTTGTTTTTATCCTCCATGGCATGGCGGTATACGCCTTTCATAACGTAATCGGTCTCCCAGCCTCCGAAACGCATAATATCCTCCTCTGGAACGTTCATGGCACTGATTTTAGACGCAAAGTAATGCCGGAGTTTGTGAATGGAAAAGAGAGGGATTCCTAGCTTTTTCTGAGAGGCTGCAAGGAATTTTGTGATTTCGCCGGGGTATCCCTTATATATATAGCCCCTTTCCCGGATCCGGTCAGCAATCTCCATGGGAATAACAATATCCCTCGTGCTGGCAGTGGTTTTAGTGGTTTTGATAATCCATTCAAGTTTTTCATTTTGTACTTTTGCTTTGGTAATGCTCACAACGTCCCCGTTGATATCATCAAGAGTAAGGGCACATATCTCTGATCTGCGCATCCCATAACAGGCGAGGATAATTGGAATTTCGTACTCAGTCCCCTTGGCATATTCCAATATTCTTCTTACATCATTATCAGACGGTATATAAGGCTCTGTTTTGACCTTTTGCGGGAGAGTGGTATGCAGTTTAAGATCAGGCCGAAAAGAGCCCAGGACAGCCGATAAAAAGCCGTGATGATTGCGCACAGTCTTAGGACTGCAACTCTCAGCAAAGCGGTTGATTTCTGCCTGTACATCAAGTGCGGTAATATCGTAAATATTACTGTTGAGAAACGCATCGGAAATTTGCCGCACGATTCCGCTGTACCCCCGGATCGTACTAGGGGACAAAACATTTTTCTTGGAGTCAATGTATTTCTGCGCAGCAGCTCTAAAGGTCAGGGACTCATACTTTTTCTGGATCTTATTCAGTTCCTCCGCCATGGACTGCATGGCTTCCTTCTGGGTGGGCTTGTGATCAAACACGATGGTATAATTCTGCCCCTTATACATCTTTCTGATCCGGTAGGAGCCAGATGGTAGTCTTTCAATTTTCATAGTATCATCCTCCTTAATATAGTATTTGGGCATAAAAATGTCCGGCAGCTTGATTTTTACCGAGAAAGATGATACAATAATTATACCCAAATAAGATGTATCGGGATCCCCGGTATACCTCTCAGTGCTGCTCCTGGTGGAACAGGAGCGGTGCTCTTTTTTTAGGAAGTTTGAAAAATGTGGCATTGTATTTGACAAAACCACCAATATTTCGCATAATAAATTAATAATTAATTAGGCATATCCTTTAAAAATTGAAAAGTGCACTTCAAAATGGCAAAAATTGTGTTTGACATTTTATAATTTATATAATATAATATGCACATGCTAGCAAATAGATTGGTAAAAAGCCAATTCGCTAGTGAAAAAGAGGAGAACATGGAACAGAAATGTTCTTTTGGATCTTATTGAGATAAGCTGATAGTGTTTCTGGTGTGTACCAGAAAATGTCTATCAGCTTTTTTCTGTTTTCTCTTTCACCTCTTCCATATAGGTCATCATATCCCAATACATCACACAACGCTTAAAATGTGTAGAGCACATGGCCGGAACGTTGCCATTCATCCGTCATTTCCTTACGGATCTCTATGCTCCTGAGACGTTGGGCTATCCATGTATCGGAATAACCTTTTGCTTTGTAATAACTGACAGCACGATCCATGGCTTTTTCGGGATCAGCCATTTCATCAAGGTGCTCTTTGCCGACCATGGCGAGCCACTGCTTGAAAGGTTCGGCTTTTTTGGATGGTATGGACTGGATGATGCGCAGGAGCTGTTCTGTGCTGGCACAGTCGGTGAGGCGCATTTTGCCATCAGCGGCGCGTATCTTCAACTGGTGACAATTTGTCACCGTTTCGTTACCTTCTTCTCGTAGCCGTTGCTTTAGCTTATTCCAGTATTTTCGCCCATCTGTACTGTCAGTCAGTGCCTGGCATACATCTACAACAGAAAAATACCATTCCTCTTGTTGTTTATGCCATACTTTACGCACCTTGTCATTGAAAAATTCTAAATCCTGTTCATCAAAATCTTCTACATTTTCCACCGGTACCTGAACAGTAGAATCGGTTTCCTCATCGTAGAAATAAAAGAAAAAGAAGACAATCACCTCCAGTCAATCGGTATCCTTCCAGGATATATTTAAGCCGTTCGGTGTTGGTCCACCGGGCGGTTTTGTTTTTTATTTTTCTATTTTTGAAGAGGCATTTTTAAGACCTTCTTCAAGGGCTTGATCTAATTCATCTTCTGTTGCCTCTGGAATACTGGTGTATTCTATAATCTTTTTCCAAATTGTACGAGCATCATCATCACTCATAACAGTAGCGGCTCCAATAATTCGCTCTTTTTTTGCGTTTTCAGATAAATGCTCTTGCTCCAGAAGAACTGAAATAGCAATTTCATCAATCGAAACATTTTCAGAGGTTGGTCGAAGCAATTTTATTTCATTTAAAATAATGTCAGCTAAATTTTCCGGCATGACATATGCAGCACCAATAATTCTTTCTTTTGCATCAAACATAAACAATTCCCCCTTTTCTTCAATTTTAATTAAAACGCCTTAGCGATTTAAACTACTTAAGTTCCAAAACACCTATATATGGTTCAAAATATATAGTGTAGTTATCCACGGTAACGCATTTACCATATTTACTTTTATAATATTCCAAGGCTTCTTTCAAAAATTCTTCGGAAACTTCAAGATATTTTGCCGATTCATAGAGATTCTGACAATGGTTCTCGTAAGCATCAATTATTCCCATGAGGCCGATCAATTTATTATATGCATAGA
>CAMWWJ010000389.1 GCA_947177925.1 uncultured Lachnospiraceae bacterium | reverse complement strand
AGCGGCGTCCATGCCGCAATATTCCTAAAATTGCCGTCCATGGCAATTTTACCCTAGTTACCTGACAGGCTGTTAAGGAAAAGTGCTGCCAAAAACAATGCATGGACTCCTCTCTCATCTCTCTGCTGCTGTTTTGTCTCACCCTGTACTTTTTGAGAAAGTTCTGTCTTCATCTGAAGCATACAAATCTAATATTTAATCTTCATATGTATTTTTGTATATAAACAGATGATGCTATCAAAATACAGAAAACATATGAAAAGCATCTCCCAAAGTCACAAGCGGCTTTCCAATACACAGTGGGAGCAGGCAGAGCATAGGATCGTCTTTGGGGCCTTGGTAAAGTCGCCGGCACTTACGCACCGTATTTTGGTGCGTTAGTACCGCTGCGTCTTTACAGAGCGAAAGCGTGCCCCTAAGACTATCCTATGCTCTGCCTGCTCCCACGTCCTCTAATCCAATCCCCGTCCGTCACCTATAGAACCTATAGAAAGAATAACTGGCGGAAAATTGATTTCCACCCTTACTTTTTCTCTCTTCTTTTTTTCCATATGAACATATTAGCCGGCATCAGGAATTTATTGAGCATCGCTCCCATCAGCACAATATACATACACATATACAGCCAGAGCATTAAAATAATGATGGTTGCAAGACTTCCATACATGGTATAGCCTCCAAAATATTCCAGATAAATACTAAAGCCCCAGGAAAATGCCACCCACACAAGGCTTGAAAAAACAGCACCTGGAATCTGGGTATACCATTTCTGCCTTTCATTGGGCAGCCAGGTAAATAAAAGCAAAAAGAAAATAAATAACAAAAAGGATATAATAAAAAACTTCAGGCTTGACAAAAAATCCATTAAGTATCTGCTTTGGGGTATGGAAGTCCGGATAAAAACTACTACCGTATCTCCAAACACCGTGATGGTCAATGACAGCATAATGGAACAGATCAATATGATCGTATATACACAGGAACGAAATTTAAGTGCAAAGTACCCTTTTGTCTCCACATCATTGATTACATTCAGTCCTCTGTTCAATGCCCATATTCCTCTTGCTCCTGCCCATACAGTTGCTGCTGCAGTAACGGATAAGAGTGTTGTAGACTTTCCATAAACTTCATTTACCACACTGACTGCAATGGGATCAATGCTGTCTGGCATAATATCAACCAGTGCATTCATCAGATTTGCCTTTGTGATCGGTGTATATGGAATAATGGAACAAAGCAACAGTAAAATAGGGATCAGGGATAAAAACATAAAAAATGCTGCACTGGAAGCATAGGCTCCAATATGATTATCATTGATCTGCTTTATAAATTCCCTGCTCAGAATATATAATTTCTTCCACATAGCTTTCTCATCTTCTCCCTGCTTTTATAATATGCTTCAAATAGTGTCATTTGCCGTCATATTCCATAATTCATAATTTGGAAAGTGTAATCCCGTCATAAAAAAACTGTAATATTTCTTCATATGTATAGCCCAGATTTCCCATTGCCCGGGCTCCATTCTGGCTCATGCCGATTCCGTGCCCAAAGCCGCCTCCAATGACCACGTAGCTTTCCACCTTCTCTTCCCCTTCTGTCATGACAATGGCAAAAGCACTTGGAAGCATGCCGGAAATATTAGATGTATCTCCAGTCTTGCGAAGCACCTTGGTTCCTTCATTTGCAAGCACATAACGCACGTTATGTTCTGAAATCACCTTATAGGTTCCTTTTGTTCCTTCAATTAAAAGCTCATGTATGGCTCCGCCGCTGCTTCTTTCCAGTACGGAAATGCTTTTTACATCTCCCAACTTACCGATTTCCTTTGATGCAAAGGACCCGTCTTCACATTTCGTCAGCACCTGTTCCGGTTTTGCCGCATATCTTGCCTTTAGCTGTTTTAATAAAATATCCGGATCAAGCCTTGAAGAATAGCTCCAGCGGTACCAGCCCTCTTCCTTTTCAAAATCCTCTTCCCCAACTGACTGGATAAATGCCTGAAATTCTTCCTCCTGCTTCATATCCTCTGCCGACTTGATGCAGTCAGCGCCGATATTTTTGGCTGTCAGGTGGGCTTCCCCTTCTCCCTGGCTGCTTTTCCATGCAAGTATGTCTGTTCCATAGCCACAGGAAGTGGAATAAAAGTAAGTGTCCGCTACCTGACCCTTTGACAGCACTACCTGGCCTTCTGTTTCACGCACTGCGCTAAGAGCCGCATCGCTTTCCGTTATGTTATTATATACTTGAAAAGCAGCGCTGTCATCCACATGGGCCCCGTAGGATTGAAGCCCGGATTTTAACATATGTTTATAAGCATAGCTTCTGGCGCTGACTGCCTGCGCCTTTAACGCCTCTTTTGGATAGGAGGACGGCATTTCACTTGGTACTACAGAATACAAATACTCTTCCAGCAGCAGCTCATTGATCAGCAACAGTCCCTGATCCGTCTTTTCAATTTCCATAGTCCCCCGGTATGCAGGCGTTCCCTGCCCTCTTTCAATGGAATATACCGTAGTTTTGGATGTAAGGGCATCCGGCAGAATGGAAATACGGTTAGAAGTAAATAACTCACTTTCTCTTGAAACGGTTACCTTTTCTCCCGGGTCAAACCGCTTCTCATAGCCTTCTCCCTTTACCGTAAAGGCAGTATCCACGCTGAATACGATTTCCTCATGATATGCCCCGGAAAATCCCGTTGTCTTCACTACCACCCGGATATTTTTCATGTTTTCTTCCCTTGTTACAAGGGCGGCCACGATTTCCTTCCCATCCAGCACAAAATCCGTAAAGTCATATCCAATCTTCAAATCCGATAGCTGATAGTCCTAACTTTCTCCTTAAATTTTATTAACCTGAATGTCTTC
>CAMWWJ010000388.1 GCA_947177925.1 uncultured Lachnospiraceae bacterium | reverse complement strand
CCTTAAGACTTTTCTATGCCCTGCCAGCTCCCACTGTGTATCGGAAAGCCGCCTGTTGCTTTAAAAATGTTTTGACAGGTTCTATATTTTGATATGAACTTCTTGTTCTATGCAAATATGTTAAATGTACGTATGAAATGAATGTATTGAATTAACATGTTGATTTCATATGCTAAAGCAAAGGGCAACACTTCTCAAAGAGTACAGCTTGAGACGAAACAGCAGCAGAGGGAGGAGAGTGGATTCCATGCATTGTTTTTGACGTGTATTTTCCTTAACAGCCTGTTCAACACCCAGGGGAAAATTGCCACGGATGGCAATTTTAGTCCTATTGCGCCATGGACGGCGCTATAGGACGACCCGTTCGGTACCAATCACTTAAATCAGGCTGTTTAGGAAAATCCACGTCAAAAACACCGCATGGAATCCACTCTCCTCCCTCTGCTGCGTCCCCCAAGCCACTCCCTAAGAGCAGAATCCCCCTTATTCCCCACATATATCCAAGTTATTCAAGCTCCACCACACTAATTCAACAATCGTTTCAAATCCAGCATTCCCCACCCCTGCTTCGTAAAGGCTTCTCCCAAATCTCTGGCGCTGTAAATCAGCTTCCGTTTAATCTCTTCCGGAGACTTATCCGGATATTTCTCCATAGCCAGTGCCAACGCTCCGGTAATAATAGGTGTGGACATGGAAGTGCCGCTTTTCTTAATATAGGTCCTCTTTCCACAAGAAATGATCTCCGTTCCGGGCGCAACGATATCCGGTTTTTTCATTACATATTTGCTGGGACCCCGGCCGGAATATTCCTCGCACATTTTCCTGCCCGGCAGTCTGAAAGCGCCGTCATGGCAGCCTACGGAAATGGTATCTTCATCCTCTCCCAGCAAGGATAAAGACTTGGGGCTGGGACCAAAATTTCCGGCGGCAGCCACCATCAAAATGCCTGCCTGATAGATTTTCTCTTCCATTTCTTCTATCCTTTTTTCCTTATCCTTCCACTGCTCATCCCCTTCCTGTTCTTTTGTACCAACCGAGACATTGATGAGCTTTAGATGAAATAAATCCTTATTGTCCAACAGCCACTGAAGTCCCTCTAATAATATGTCAATATCTCCGCTGCCCTGCTTATCCAGTATCTTTCCTACATACAAATCAGCTTTTGGAGCCATTCCCATATATCTTCCACCGGACAAGCTTCCATTTCCGGCTAAAATACCGCATACATGGGTACCATGCCCCAAATCATCATAGGGCCCTCCTTTTCCATATACAAAATCCCGAAATCCCCTGACTCTATAATCAAAATCCGGGTGCATAGCAACACCGGAATCCAGCACCCCGATTCCTATTCCATATCCGGTAAGCCCCTGTCTGAGCGCTTCCTGATAGCCTATTTGATTTCTTACCCTTTCCACGAAAAAACTCCTGTTTTTTCTATTATATGACAGGAGTTTTTTTGTGTTTCTTTTTCATATCTTACTACTATATGCTTTTATCATAGTATTCTTTCCATGAAATTTTTTGTATTCTTCGCAACATTCCGGATAAAGGCAGACTTCTTGTAACAGTTCAGACAGCAGTTTTCTTAATCTTCTAAAAACATCTCCTGAAAATGTTTCTTATGTGTTTCTAAATAAGTATCCTCTTCCACAAACTGTTCCAATGTATCTTTTTCTATGGCACATGCATCATAAGTCAAATCTTCATAACCTTCCTTAAACTCTTCCCACTCCTCTTCATTCCATTCATTATGCAAAAGCTCTACTATTCTGTCTATTTGTTGCTCATATTTTCCATTGATTCTCAATTTTACCAGATTATCTCCAAGGTCATATGCATCTTCTCTGGCATATACAAGATAAGGAAACCATTCTTCATGTTTCATAAATTCTCTGGAAAATAAAACAAATCCTCTGTTTCCTCCAAATTCACAGCACAATTCATTGAAAAAATAAGAACACAAATAGAACTGCCATTGTTCAATTTCCTTATTTGCCTCTTTTTCCTTAACCATTGCAATCCATTGTTCCATTGCTAATATTGGATTTTCCTTGAAAATTTCTACAATTGCACGCATTTTCTCTGCCTTTTGCTCTTCCTCAGAATCTCTTTTTTCACGCCAATCTTCTTCTTTCTCTAAATCACTTACAAACTCTAAATAACCATCCCTGCTTAACAATTTTTTAAATTCTGTGTAGTGCCTGATATACTGCTCTTCATTATCCACATCCACAATAAGATATATCCAGAACCAGCTTTCAATAAGCTGATTCCATATATTCTTCTCATTCCGAAACAGTTCCAAAAAACTCTCAATCTTTTTTACTGCATATTCAACATTTCCTTCATAGCAGACTGCTTCCACACATCTGGAAAACAACTCAACATCTTCTGCTTTTGTTCCTACAGCTTCAAACATATCCAGGTAAGCATCCAGAAATTCTTCTGTCTGCCCCATTTCTTTATATATGGCATATTCTTCAGACTTGGATAAATCCATAATATAGCTGTTTAATTCTTGCAATTCTGAAAGCATACATAGAACATCCTTTTTTTCCTTTAATAATGCTTTCATATTTTTAAGCAACGCCTCTATCATTTCCTGAGGATAATGATTTAAATTGTATATAAGCTTTATCTTTCTGCTAATATATTCCCCATTATCTCCTTCCGGATTATACATAATTAATGTCCCATCATTCCAATAATTGGCAAAAACATAAGTTCCAGCCTCTGTCTGCTTTGTGTATACAACATCATCCGGCACTCTGTTTACAAGTTCTTCCATAATAATCAAAACCTGTCCTTTGTCTGCTTTTTCTTCTTTGTATTTTTCCATATCATTTTTCTTATCCTTTTGAAATAA
>CAMWWJ010000387.1 GCA_947177925.1 uncultured Lachnospiraceae bacterium | reverse complement strand
GAAAAGGGATAAGGCAAAAGAAAAAATCGAAGAGCTGGAAGACCGGGTAAAGCGTCAGATGGCGGAATTCGACAATTTTAGAAAGCGTTCTGAAAAGGAAAAGTCAGCTATGTTTGAAACCGGAGCAAAAAGCGTCATCGAAAAAATCCTTCCGGTAGTTGACAACTTTGAAAGAGGTCTCCAATCAGTAGGGGAAGAAGAAAAAGGAAGCGCTTTTGCCGATGGAATGCAGATGATTTACAAGCAGCTTATGACAGAGCTGGAAAATCTGGGAGTCACGCCTATCGAAGCGGTTGGAACTGAATTTAATCCGGACCTTCACAATGCAGTGATGCAGGTAGCCAGTGAAGAATATGAATCTGGCATAGTGGCCCAGGAGCTGCAAAAAGGATATAAATACAGAGAAACAGTAGTAAGGCACAGCATGGTAGCTGTAGTGGAGTAGAAAAAATTTATCAAATCATTTTAGGAGGGCTTAGTTATGAGCAAAATTATTGGTATCGATCTTGGTACGACAAACAGTTGTGTAGCAGTTATGGAAGGCGGTAAGCCTACCGTTATAGCAAATACGGAAGGTGTCAGAACGACCCCGTCTGTAGTGGCATTTACGAAAACCGGAGAAAGACTGGTTGGTGAGCCTGCAAAGCGTCAGGCAGTAACCAATGCGGAAAAGACCATTTCTTCCATTAAGAGAGATATGGGTACGGACGTAAAGAAGACAATTGATGACAAGAAATATTCTCCACAGGAGATTTCTGCTATGATCTTGCAGAAATTGAAAGCAGATGCAGAAAGCTATCTGGGTGAAAAGGTAACAGAAGCAGTTATTACCGTTCCTGCTTACTTTAATGATGCACAGCGTCAGGCAACAAAGGATGCAGGTAAGATTGCAGGACTGGACGTAAAGCGTATTATCAACGAGCCTACCGCAGCAGCACTGGCTTACGGACTTGACAATGAAAAAGAACAGAAAATCATGGTATATGACCTTGGCGGCGGTACCTTTGACGTATCCATTATCGAAATCGGTGAAGGTGTCATTGAAGTATTATCTACAGCAGGTGACAACCGTCTTGGTGGTGACGACTTCGACCAGAAGGTTACAGATTACATGCTGGCAGAGTTCAAGAAAAATGAAGGCATTGATTTATCCAATGATAAGATGGCGCTTCAAAGATTAAAGGAAGCAGCAGAAAAAGCAAAGAAAGAGTTATCTTCTGCTACCACCACCAACATCAACCTGCCTTTCATCACTGCAACAGCAGAAGGTCCAAAGCACTTTGATATGAACCTGACAAGAGCAAAATTCGATGAATTGACTCATGATCTGGTAGAAAGAACCGCAGTTCCTGTAACCACCGCATTAAAGGATGCAGGCATTACTGCTTCTGAGCTTGGAAAGGTATTATTAGTAGGCGGTTCCACTCGTGTTCCGGCAGTTCAGGATAAAGTAAAACAATTAACAGGCCATGAGCCAAGCAAATCCCTGAATCCGGATGAATGTGTAGCACTTGGCGCTTCCATTCAGGGCGGTAAGCTGGCAGGCGATGCAGGCGCAGGCGAAATCCTTCTTTTGGATGTAACACCTTTGTCACTTTCCATTGAGACAATGGGCGGTGTGGCCACAAGGCTGATTGAGAGAAATACAACCATTCCTACAAAGAAAAGCCAGGTATTCTCTACTGCAGCAGACAATCAGAGCGCAGTTGATATTAACGTAGTACAGGGTGAAAGACAGTTTGCAAAGGATAACAAGTCTTTGGGACAGTTCAGACTGGACGGCATTGCACCGGCACCAAGAGGAATCCCACAGATCGAGGTTACCTTTGATATTGATGCAAACGGTATCGTAAACGTATCCGCAAAGGATTTAGGAACAGGAAAAGAACAGCACATTACCATTACAGCAGGTTCCAATATGTCTGATGCGGATATTGAAAAGGCTGTAAAGGAAGCAGCAGAATACGAAGCACAGGATAAGGCAAGAAAAGAAGGAATTGATGCAAGAAACGACGCAGACTCCTTTGTATTCCAGACAGAAAAGGCATTATCCGAAGTTGGTGATAAATTATCCGATAGCGAAAAGGCACCAGTAGAAGCTGATCTTGCAGACTTAAAGGCATATTTAGAGTCCACAAAGGATTCAGAACTGACACCGGATCAGGTGACGGAAATGAATGCCAAGAAAGAAAAGCTTATGAACAGCGCCCAGTCATTATTTACAAAAATGTATGAGCAGGCTCAGGCAGCAGGCGGTCCTGCACCGGATATGGGTGGCGCAGAATCCACAGGTCCTGAACCGGAAGGCGATGTAGTGGACGGAGATTACAGAGAAGTATAAAAGGACTGATCAAGTACCATATGGGCAAAGCCATATGGTACTTCCCACTTCCTGTTATTTGGAAAACTTTATCAATTGTTTAGAAATGAAATATTGATTTTTTACATGGTTTCTGATACATTATATGACTGATACGGATTATATTTTAGTGTAGAAATATTATAGTTATAGAAATATCTTGATATAGAAGTATTTTAGTATGGAAACGGTTGTCCAGAATGGCTTTACCGTATTTTTTATTTCAACATAAATGTAAGATAGAGAGATAGAATCGAGGAGAACGACATGGCAGAACAAAAACGGGATTACTATGAAGTGCTTGGAGTGGATAAAAGTGCTGATGAAGCAGCAATCAAAAAAGCATATAGAGCCCTTGCGAAAAAGTATCATCCGGATATGAATCCGGGAGATGCGGAAGCGGAGAAAAAATTTAAGGAAGCTTCGGAAGCTTATGCCATCTTAAGTGATCCGGAGAAGAAAAGACAATACGATCAGTTTGGTCATGCCGCTTTTGAAACCGGCGGAGCAGGCGGATTTGG
>CAMWWJ010000386.1 GCA_947177925.1 uncultured Lachnospiraceae bacterium | reverse complement strand
CTACCACCGTCGTCAAAGTAGAGGCCACAATGGATGCCGTAACGATTCTGGTTCCTTCCATTGCCGCAACCTTAAAATCCGCATGTTGTTCTTTCAGGCGGAAACAGCTTTCCAATACAACGATGGAATTATCCACCATCATACCGATTGCAATGACCAAAGCCCCCATTGTTACGATATTTAAGGAAAATCCTGCCCCATTCATTAAAATCAACGTGGCAAACAAAGAAACCGGCATGGAGCTTCCTACAATCAGGCTTCCCTTTAAATCCCCAAAAAACAAAAACAGCACAAACATGGAAAGCACGATGCCAAGCACCAGAGTTTCTCCTATGCTCTTTAGGGAACTTACAATCATATCACTTGCATCATATATAATCTTCAGATCCACGGCTTCATTTTCAGCCTGAAGCCTCTTCACTGCCTTTTTTATATCGTTTGCAGCATTTACGGTTCCTTCGCTCTGTTTTTTCTGTACACCAATGCTGATGTTTTCATTTCCGTTATAGCTGCTGATGCTGTCTGCCGCTTTGCTGCTTTCTGTAATCTCCGCAATATCCCCCAAAGTTATCAGACTTCCAGTCTGGGTCATAATAGGAATCCGCTTTAATTGGCTGACTGTCTTCGTTTCCGCGCTTGAGCTTACGGATATATTCTGGCTGCCCTGCTTCACACTTCCTGCCGGAATGCTGAAATCCACTGCTCCTATATACTGGGCCACCGTTGCCATGGTAAGACCGTATTGATTTAAGGCCTCTTCCTTTAACTGAACACGGATATACGTTTCTTCTCCGCCATATACATTGACCTTTGCCACACTTAATATCGTTTCCAGCTCTGGAACGATGCTGTCCTGCACATAGCTTAATAAGTCCACATCTCCGAGAGCAGTGGCGGATATGGTTATCGTATCGCTTGCATCCATGGCAAGCTCCATAATATAAGGATCCTGGGCATCCTCCGGCAAAGAAGCCCCAAGGCTGTCCAGAGCTGCCCTTAAATCAAAGTAAGCATCATCAATATCAATATCATAATCATAGGAAAACATGGTAACCGTATAATTATCGCTTACCATGGAAGTATATGTATCCACACCGTTTAATGTAGCGCCTGCACCTTCGATTTCCTTTGTTACGAGCTCCTCCACACTGGCCCGGTCCGCTCCCGGATAAGTAGTTATTACAAGCAGCATGGGCATTTCCATGTCCGGCTGCAGTTCCAGCTTAAACCCGAAAATAGAATTGATTCCGAACACGATCAGGGCAAGCACTACCAGGGCTGTGGAAACAGGTCTTTTCAGCGATAACTTCGTCAGACTATTCATGGTCTCCCGCCTCCGTTGTCTGTTTTCCTTCAGTCTCCTTATCACTTTCCTTTATGACGATTTCAGCTCCGTTGGAAAGCAGCGGCGACCACGTGGTGATTACCCGGTCTTCCTTTGTAAGCCCGGAAGAAACCGATGCCGCAGTATCATCAAACAGCGCAATCTCAATCAATGTTTTCACCGCTTTTCCTTCCTGTGCCACATACACATAAGCCTGTCCATCCTCATAATAAACGGCATCATAGGGAATCAGCAGCCCTTCCTCCGCCTGATAGGTATCTGCCGTAATTTTCACGCTTGTTCCTGTAAGAAGCTGATTTCCGCTTGCTTTTACGTTTCCTTTTATAATAAACAGGCCGCTTTGTGCATCTACCATCTGGCCTATTTCTGTAATGGATGCCTCAAAAACAGTACCGTTTCTGTCCACCTGAATTTTCTCACCTGTCTTTAAGGTATTTCGGATATCTTCGCTAACCCGGAAAGTAACTGTCATGGAATCCTTATTGGAAATCACATATGCAGGGGATCCGGAAGAGGCAAAGCTGTTTTCCGCCACATTCACCGCTTCCACCACGCCGCTTATAGGCGCTTTCAGCCGATACATATCCTGCTGGTATTTGGCCGATTCCACTCCTACCGCTGCGGAATTTATCTGGGACTGATATACAGCTGCTGATTCATCTGCAATCTGTCCCTTTGACAGCGCATAGCTGTCCTGTGCAAATTTCAGGCTGTGCCCCAGTGCGCTTGCAGAAAGCTCAAGCTCTTTTTGGCTTTGCTCTAAGCTGTCCATCTGGCTTTCCAGCGCTGGATAGTTCTGGTCATAAGCAGCCGCTGTAGCTTCATAGATTGCTTTTGTTTTCTCCTGTTCTGCCATAGCTTCCATCAGAACCTGCTGGGAATCGGCAGCCATGGAGTTAGCCGCATATTCCTGGGCAATCGCCACCTGCTGTTTGGCATTCTCATAATCTTCCTTTGCGCTCTTTTTGGAATTTTTCAGCTCTTCCATTTTATCCTGCAAATCTGCTTTTCCTTCCATCAGAGCATCGTATTTACTTTGTAAGCTTTCCTGATTATCTTTAATGGTCTGAATATTGGCCTCTGCCTGAATATTGGAAGCTGCCGTCTGCCCTCCTGTGGCAAGGTCCCTGCTCGCCTTCGCACTGGAAAGGGCAGCCCCTGCACTTTTTACCTGCAGCTCTGCCGCAGAGTCATCCAGTTCACAGAGAATGTCCCCTTCCTGCACCACATCCCCTACGGAAACATGGGAAGCTGTTACTTCCGCATTTACAAGCGGCACTACATACACCTCTTCCTGAGGAGTGATGCTTCCCATAAATTCATTCTGCAAGGTCAGCTTGCCTTCTGATGGAAATTCCGCTTCTACTACAAGCTCTTTTCTTGCAGTCTCGCTTTCTTTCTGCCCACAACCTGCCAGCCCCAATCCCATTGCCATAATGCCGGCTGCCAGGAAGAAGCCTTTTCTATTCAACCTTTTCATTTTTTCTTCCTTTCTAATAGCACTATTCCACACTTATTTTATTGCATTTCACTTTATATTGA
>CAMWWJ010000385.1 GCA_947177925.1 uncultured Lachnospiraceae bacterium | reverse complement strand
ATTCAAAACATGCTACAAAAATCGTTTGCATTTTTCTTTTATATTATGTAGGAAAACAAAAATTTTATCAAGGCAATCATACCATATTTTACCATAATTTCAAATGGCTATTTCAGTACCACCTTCCACTCACTGCCCTCCACCACATACTGAAATTCATTGAAATTATCATCCAGCATAACCTGCAGCAATTCTGTAAAATCATCAACCGTAGCTATTTTTGACAACTCTGTCGCTTTTATCCAATACATTTCTCCCTCGTCCGAGGATGTGAGTTCCCCCTCAAAACGGTCTGCACAGAACAAAAACACGAGATATCTGCCCTTTTCTATCGGAAATTGCTTTACGCCGCACAGCTTCGGATTCAGAACCGTCAGTCCTGTCTCCTCCTTCATCTCCCGCACAACGGCATCCACAATCGACTCGCCCTGCTCCACATGTCCTCCGGGCAGCGTAAATCCCCGCCAATCCTTTTTCACCCTGTCCTGCAATAAATATTCGTCTCCCCTGCGCACAAGGCACAGTACTGTCAACTCTACCCTTTCTGTCCTTGACATTTGTATTCTCCTCTTTTTCTTTGTTCATTTAATAGGCGTTTGCAAACCTCGTTATGCAGCAAGGGTCATTGTACATATTGTATATTCCATAAGCAGACCCTTGCAAAAGAGAATTTCGCAATCAGCTATTATAATATTAATCTCATAAAAATATAGCCGTCTTCGACATTATCTGAAAAAACAAACCCTAACTTTTCCCAAAACCTTTGCGCAGTTATATTTTTCAGTTCTACCGGAACGGAAACTCTTTTTACACCATACTCATTTTGCAAAAAATGAATACAGGTTTTTGCGGCTTTTGTTCCCAATCCCTTTTTCTGAAAAGCATCATCAATCAAAAAATTTATGATTTGATAGTTTTCCTCTCCGACATACATGGAAACAAATCCAATCATTGTATCGTCATCATAAATTGCAAATGGTCTGGTATCCTTATAAAAGACCCATGCCTCCGCTAAAGAATAAGTGACGGAATCTACAAAGCTTTCATTTTCAACGCTTGCCTTTAAGTTGAAACACAATTCCCTTTTCGGAAAAGTGTTCCCACTGTTTAAAACTTGAAGTTCAATGCATATTCACTCGATATCAGCAAATCTAAGCAGTTCATCCTCTATATTTTCATACAATTTAATCTCTGTCATTTCAATGATTCCTCCATTCGCTTTCTTAATCCGTTCCAGTCTGTCACTGTCAGAATATTTTTATCTTCTGCATAAGGCTGAACCATCGCCCCTATGTACCATACCGGCAACAGACCGGCATTCAGGGAGCCTTTCACATCGCATTCATACTGATCCCCAATATACCAGACTTCATCCGGCTGTAATTCAGCTTTTTCCAAAGCCAAATCAAATATCCTTTTGTTTGGTTTGCGGAACATAAAATTACTTGAGGTAATGATAAATTCAAAAGTATTTTCAGGAAGCAGTCTGTTGATACGCTCTGCAACCACAGAGGGATCATAAGCAATATTACTGATTACTCCTGTGCGGATACCTTTATTTTTCAAATATTCCAAAAAATCTTTTATACCCTCTGTCGGCACTCCCGGAGCGGCAGCATTCCAGAATACTGTATCAATTTCAGAGTTACTTAATGCAATCTCTATTCCCTGCGATTCATATAGATAAGGGGTAAACATTGTATTGGGTATTTCTATCTGAAATAAGTGCCTTTTTGCAGGATCAAATCTCCCACATTCCCGATTGATTTCAATTGCTTTGGCTTGTACCTGTTCCGCTGACAAACGATACTTATTTCTTGTAGCATACCGTAAGACAGCCTCTGTTCCCTTTACTCCATCAAATTTCTGTTCAGCAATCAATGTCTGCCCATAATCAAACAATACCATTTTGGGTCTTTTCATGCAATTTACCTCCACATTCATATCCCTCTTGTATCAGTAATTCCAATACAAGTGCCTCTCGTTCCAACATTACCTGACTGAAATCATCCAGCATAGTCTCCCTGTTTACATCTATTGCAAACTGCATTGTCTCCCATTTCTAAACCGAGTCTGCAATGAGCTGCTTTTCCATCAATAACAGTTAATTCAAACTCCCAATCCTCTACACACCATTTTTTCATAATTTATAACCTCCTATGCAGATAACATCTTTTCAAATTTGAATTTCTTTAACCTCATGGAAGGCAGCTAATTCCTCAATCGCAACATCTATACCTTTGTAATCGTTAAAATCGGGATTAAATATATTTTTTTCTTTAACGATAAATTTTTTGCTTCTCCAGTCCATCTTACAATCTAAATAACCGACAAATTGATTTCCTACAAGAATTGATAGAGGCCATTTCATTCCTTTTTTCTTGAAATACTCAAAGGAAAATGAATAATCAAAAAATGTTTTAAGCCAAGTTTTGTCTCTTACAATTGTATCCATTGGTGATATAAGTCGAACTTCACATAAGTCCTCAGCTGCCTTTTCATTTAGAAGTTGTATTTTGGAAGAATGGATATAGTAATTTTTACGACCGATTCTAAATGAAAGCCGGGATATCCTCTTTTCGGATTCCAACTCTTCAAAAATGGGCAGAATATCAGCGGTCTTAAACCCGGATAAATGAGAAACATGAACCGGATCCGTTACTCCTAATGAAGCTATTAGTTTTTCAACTATACACTTTATAGCTTGTTTTTCATCTATGGAGTCATTAGCCCAATCGGGAAATCCTATCTTTTCTTTTAAAATATAAACCGGTTCCCTGAAAGTTCCCGGATTTCTGCCGCAAGTCAAAAGGTCTCCTCTGCGACACAATCTGTAAAAAGCACGGAATATAGGCAGATTATAGCTTTGGTCGTGTTCTCTTCTATATTTATTCC
>CAMWWJ010000384.1 GCA_947177925.1 uncultured Lachnospiraceae bacterium | reverse complement strand
ACCAGTAAGATTAGTGCCATGCCCGGCACACATTTTAGTCATATTGCGCCATGGACGGCGCTATATGACGACCCGGACGGTACCAATACCTTTCCCAGGCTGTTTAGGAAAACCACCATCAAAAACACCGCATGGAATCCGCCATCATGCCTCTTTTGCGTCCGCCCACCAATCCCCTCACTTCCCTTTATTGAAATACCACCGCCTTCTCAATCAACTCCAGCTTAATCACCACATAAGGATAAGAAGCCGCACTTCCCTTTGCATCCTCATCTGTAGGACCCATTAAGTTGCTGTCCATATAAATCGCATTTTCCGTTTCATACACTTCATCCACCGTAATACAATATCCCCCTGTTGGCTGTTTGCCGTAGCCTGCACATATGTATAAGTATCCTGCTTCTTCATAAGTGAATTTAAACGGGTTTTCCTTTTGGCTTTCAATGGAGGTTTTTAATTCCTCCGGCAATTCATCATCACTGACCACCGTAAAGTCTAAGTCCTTTATTTTTTCTTCCTTATCCACTTTTTTCGCACATCCAAAAAGCAATATGCTCACAAATAAGACACAAATCATTCCAATGCCTTGTTTTTTCATAAATGCGTCCGCCTTCCATATATGATTCCAAACTTTCTTCCTTCATTTTATTCCTATAGGCTTGTTTCTTATACATCTTTTCCGCTTTCATTTATAATCGACTGTTTTCTATAAAAAGACGATTTACTATTTATTTTGTTGTATTTTCTTATTTTCTCGGCTATAATCCTATTTATGATTTGTTTGTAAAAGATAGGAGTCGTGATAAGGATGCTTCGTTTTATTTGTGTCGCAAGTTTTGTAATTTTATTTTTAGTTTTCAGCATTCCCCTGCTTATTGCAGAATGGATTATTGGCTTTTTCAACAAGGACGTAAAGGATAAAAGCTCCCTTGCTATTGTAAACTGGGCTTTCCGCTGCTGTATATGGATGGCAGGCGCTTCTACTACCGTACTTGGAGAAGAAAATGTGCCAAAAGATGAAGCAGTTTTATATGTAGGAAATCATAGGAGCTACTTTGATATTTTATTGACTTATATCAGAGTTCCGAGACCTACCGGGTATGTTGCAAAAGCGGAAATGCTCCGTTATCCTCTATTATCTAACTGGATGCGGAATCTTCACTGTCTGTTTTTAGACAGAAGTGATATTAAAAAGGGATTAAAGACCATATTGACTGGCGTGGAGAAGGTGAAATCCGGTATTTCTATCTGTATTTTTCCGGAGGGCACCAGAAATAAGACAGATGACACCTTTTTACCCTTTAAGGATGGAAGCTTCAAAATAGCAGAAAAGGCAAATGCGCCTATTGTTCCCATTACCATCAACAACTCTGCCGCCATTTTCGAAGACCATCTTCCAAAAATGAAAAAGACACATGTTGTCATTGAATATGGGGAGCCCATCCGAATGAATGAGCTTTCTAAAGAAGATAAAAAGAATATTGGAACTTATGTACAGAACATCATAAAAACAACCTACGAAAAAAATAAGGCGCTTGTATAGCACCTTATTTTTTCCATATTAATCTCTAATAGCCGTAGGCAGCACTCAGGCTCTTAAAATATTCCTCAATGCCAGATTGATAATTGGAGCTGATTGCATCCAACAGATTCTGATCAATTTGAGAAATCTTCCACTTTCCCTTTACCTTCTGCAGTTTCATGGTAAAGGTTTTGCTCCTATATTTATTATCATAAGCTTTGGGATTATCAGCAAAACTCTTTTTAATTACTTCATCCATTATTTTTATCAGTTCCTTTTCCGTATAAGAGGAGTAATCCGTTCCTGCTGCCGCTTCCTTTGCAAGCCAGCTCATAAGATCTTCCATCATCTTTCCATAAGCATTTTTAGAATTCAAATATTTGCATTTTACTTTTACGGAAGCCTTATTTCCCGAAACCTTCACGTTTTTAATAGAATAGCTCAGGCTTTTATTTCTTTTTTTCATAAATGCTTTAATAGCCGGAGTAGGTGCTATTTCATCTATTGTTTTTTTGCAATTGGAATCCACATAGGTCTTCATTTTTTTCGTATTCAATGTCTTGGAATATTTGAAAAAATTCTTTACCGTCTGCTTTACCTTTGTTTTATCATTTGCCGCTTCTACAACCGCCCCATTGCCCGCCATCGGCAGCAATGCTGGTGCAAGCAGGCTGAAACCCAATGCAAATGCTACTGCTGCTATCCATTTTTTCATTTTTTTCATATGTTTTCCTTTCCGTGACTAATTCTCACTGCTTAGTTCTTCTACAATTGTCTGAAAATGCATACCATGGGATGCCTTGATCAGAAGTGCATCCTTTCTTTGCAAAATACTTTGATGTGCTTCCAGAAATGCTCCTACAGAATCAAAGTAATAAAGCTCTGTTTGAAATTCCCCTTCCTCCTTTCTTTTTAAAGCGCCTTCATAAATGCACCTGCCTAATTCGCCAATGGCAATCATAACATCCAACTGCCTTTCCACTCCATAAATCCCCACTTCCTGGTGAAGCTCTTTTTCTCTTTCCCCAAGCTCGAACATGGAACCGATTATGGCACATCTTCTTCCTTCAGTAGCGGCAAGCAGTTTAAGCGCCGCCTTCATGGATACCGGATTTGCATTGTAGCAATCATCCAAAATAGTATATTTTTCTGTAAAGATCAAATGGCTTCTTCCCGGCAATGCCTGTGCCTTTTCAATTCCTTTTTTTATTTCCTCCAAAGAAAGCGAAAGCTTCAAGCCTACTGCTGTTGCGGCAAGGGCATTGTTTACCATGTGCTCCCCGGGAATGGAAATATGCACCTTTATGCTCCCTGTCGGTGTATGAATCCTGCAGTCTGTTACAAAAATTCCCTTTGCTTCTATCTAATCACCAAAAATTTCTCACATAACGCCTACTTTATTGCCTATTGAAAA
>CAMWWJ010000383.1 GCA_947177925.1 uncultured Lachnospiraceae bacterium | reverse complement strand
GGAGAAGGATTTATCGCTTACAGCTCCCCTTGCAGAAACAGAACCTGTTCTATTCCCCTTCCTCATTGCCTGTACTGCGATTCCTGATGTTTCATCCCAATTTTGAAAATAGATATGTACAGCACTTCCCGGTTCCGGCAGGCAGTACCAGCTGGTTGTTTCTATCGCATAAGTAAAATAGTGATTCTTTCCTTTCCTGTATTTCGAATCAATGTCAAACTTAACACGAAGCCGGTTTCCACTCCGCTCCTTTATTGTAGCAGGCAGACTGAGCCCGGATATTTTCTGATTTCCATAATATCTGGCTTTAACCCCTTCAGACCGTCCCAATCCATAGGAATACCATATTTCTGCCTCTTTTACTTCCATGTTCACACTTACGATCTGACAGGATACCTGTTTCCAATTGACCGTTTCTCCCAGTTTATACGGATTCCTGTCAAAAACCAGCCACTCCAGATTATTCTGTAACATCATACCTTGTGTTACATTTCCTGCATACTGCTGGTATTTTTTCAGATGTTGCAAAATTTGACAACAGTCAGAATCCACCTGATGCCCCTGATCCAATTTGGGAATTCCAAAATAGATCTGTCCCGCTTCTCCGGCAGGCTCTTCCATAATATAAGTTCCAAAATGCGATGCTAACCGGCATAGGAATTCCCAATCAGTTTCATCATATTGCAGCAGAAACCCTGGTATCTTGACAGCGGTATCGACCTCACTCTTCCACGATGCATCAGGATAGGCGGACAATACCTGATGAATTACATCTTTATAAGTATCATCCTCATTTTGAAATGTTCTACGACGCTTTACAATATCCCATTCCCATGTCATCGAAGATGCTATTAACTTTATAGCCATTTGCCCATTTTCATAGGTAATGGCTGCTTCCATGATCCGACCAGTAAAAAACGGTTCTTTTTCATCCTCTTTATACCCTGCCTGTATAATCTCATGTTCCATTGGCTGACTGATGAATTTTTGTCGTTCTTCGTCTTCACATACCGCCACAACCTGCAAACCGGCATGGCAGTTCATACCTGCGGTCATCTTTATATCCAAGATTTGGACAATAGAATAAGGTAATTCAACCCATATAGACTGATAAATTTTTCTCATATTGCCTCCTTTATTCGTTCTGTCCGTTATCAACGATTCTTATAACGCCCCCATGAGCACATACCAAAGTAGCCGGCTGAAGCAAAGTTTCTTGACCCTTGATCTTACATTTTTCATATCCTTCTTCCCATAATGCCCCTTTTGTAAAAGATGGTTCACACTCACAGATACACAATTGCTGCAGTTCCTTGCTTACTTGCGTAACCACTTTGGGTTTGATCCCAAACTTGGCTTTTAGTCTTCCCCAAAACCCCTGTGCCTTTCTCTGGTTATATTGGTTTGTTGCATCCACTGCTGCCTGCGCCATATTGGGATTATCTACACTGAAACAGTTGCCAAAACACATAACATTCGTCAAAGCAGCACTGTCACCTGCCACCAACTGAGGTGTATTTTCCAACAAAACCCCATGATCCATTGGTGTTACCAGACGTGCCTCCCTGGATCCCATAGAACACAGAACTTTAGCCCCATGTACTACATAGCAGGGGGGCTCCGCAGCAGCCTCCGCTGCCACCTGATCTGCAATCTGCATTGCCAAAGCTACATCGACATTTGCTCTGGAACCCTGCCTACCCTCGATTTCATCTTGTCGTGCCTGAGCTGACTCTGACAGTTCCTCCTGTTCTTCTTCATCGGATTCTTCTTGTTCACCAAAAATTTCTTCGATTCTTTCCTTTTGCTCCTCTTCATCCATTCTTTCAATTTCCTGCGCCATGCCCAGAAAATCCTGAAGATCCTCTCTGGTATCCTCGATAATTGTTATCTCATTTTCATCTGCCTTTTCCGTTCCGATGTTTTCCGCTTCATTTCCGTATGTTATTTCTGCTCCGGTGTTTCCCACTTCATTCCCGTATATTATTTGTGTTTTCCTGTTTCCCATTTCCTATCCCTCCTTCAGACTACTTCTACAGGACGTAATGTGATTCCTTCAAATTCCCGTCGCAGAATGCTTTCCGAAGCTTCAAGGTTTACAAATACCCTAGGAGTACGAATGCCCTTTACTTTAAAAACCCTTCTTTGTCCTATTTGCTCCCTGTTCAGCACAATCCGCTTATCCCAGCCATTGGCATGCCATTCCGAACTTTCGTCCAGACAGTCTATTTTTTCAGTCAGAAGGAGCCAATATTTTTTCTGAATATGTTCTTTTACCTGATTCAGTGCAACACGGCGGTATAAAACTTCCGGATCATAGGCAGATAATAACTTTTTTAACGCGTCCGAAACCATAAACACCGGCGCATCCACCACATCCGGATAAATACTGTCTCGGTCCCCTAACGTAAACAACACGGTTATGTCTTGAATCTGCCCAAACTCCTCCGGCTCAAATTCCCCACGGGTTGTGCTTTCTATATCCCGAAACCGAAATCGGTTACGAATCCTTTTGTCCTGTTCCAGTTCAAAATACATAGGGTTCCTCCTCCAGCCGAACCTGCTGAAGCTGGTTCGCATCCAATCCTTCGCAATAGAGACCATTTCTCGAAAACTTTGCATCCTCCATTTGTGAACCGGGAAATTGTGTCATCTCAAACTTTGCTCCTGTAAAATCTGCACCTGTCAGGTTGCACTGAATAAACTGCACCTGATGAAAATCTACATTTCTGAAATCACCGCCGCTCATATCACAGCCCGCAAAGATGGTCTGCTTGATTTTTGCATTTTGAAATGCAGCTCCGTGCATCATACAATTCTCCCATTGACAGCGCTCCATGGTGCAGTTCCGTAACATCAAAAACAGCAGATTTCTCTTTTGTACTGTCATATTCTCAAAACATACTGTTTCCCAGCTTTGATATACATATCGTATATCCCATTGA
>CAMWWJ010000382.1 GCA_947177925.1 uncultured Lachnospiraceae bacterium | reverse complement strand
GCAGCAATGCATGGAGCTGACGGCTACTAATCGGTCGAGGGCTTATCCTGAAGGAGATAGGAAGGGAAATGGATGAAGGAATTGATAGGAAGATGGATCATTGTTCGGTTTTGAAGGTACGGAGGAAGCAAAGCATTCTGATGTGTTATTAAGAACGAAAAAATATACAATAAGATTATGACAAAAGTACTTTTTCTGTAAAGTACTTTTTTTATATCATTTTATATTATGGAAAAGGTGAGTTATGCAGATTTTAATTGGGATTGTTTTTTTTGCGTTTTTTTTGTGTATTTGTATCATAGGATATGATACAAATCGATTTGTTGTTCGAAAATATCAGTTTCAGAATGAGAAGATAACAGATACATTTCGGTTTGTGCTGGTTTCTGATCTGCATAATAAGTCCTATGGAAAAAAGAATGAAAAGTTATTAAAAGCAATTGAGAAGTTAAATCCGGATGCAGTCTTATGCGCTGGAGATATGTTGACGGCAAAGCCCGAAAGGAATTTTCATGTAGCGGTAGAGTTTATGAGTGCGTTAGCAAAAAAATATCCCATATATTATGGAAACGGGAATCATGAATACCGATTAAAATTATATCCGGAAGTTTACGGCAATATGGCAGAGCAATATGAACAGGAATTGAAAAAAGCGGGTATAGAGCCTTTAGTAAACCAAAAAAAAGCAGTTTCGGATAAAAATATCGTTATTTACGGATTGGAAATGGGAAGAGAGTATTATAAGAGATTTCAAAAAAGAAATATGGAGCCAGAATATATTCCTTCCCTGCTGGGGCAGGTAGACAATCAGGCATGTAACATATTACTTGCACATAATCCGGAATATTTTCAGCAGTATGCAGACTATGGTGCAGATTTTGTATTATCTGGCCATGTGCATGGCGGAGTGGCCAGAATACCGATTTTAGGAGGTGTAATTTCTCCATCTCTTCGTATATTTCCGAAATATGACGGTGGCGTGTTTCAGAAAAGAAGGAGTGATGGTGCAAGTACCATTATGATTTTAAGCAGAGGGCTTGGCACACATACCATACCGGTTCGTTTTTGCAATCCGGGAGAGCTGATTGAAATTACGATTTCTCCTAAGTGAGAGAAGCCTTGAACATTGAATCTATATTTTTGCAAATAAAGGCAGGATGAAAAAAACACAATAAAATGTGCCTGTGAAAGAATGAAATACAAAATATTGTGTGGAAAATAAAAAACCACTTGAAAAGAGCCATATTTTATTATAAAATGATTAGCGGACATAAGTCCAAGATTATTATTTTATAAGGAAAAATAAGGATTATAATATGGCATTAGAAGTAAAACTGCAGGTGTTTGAAGGTCCTCTTGACCTTCTTCTTCACCTGATTGAAAAGAACAAAATAGATATATACGATATTCCTATTGTAGAAATTACCGAACAGTACTTAGATTATATCCGTCAGATGCAGACAGAAGATATGAATATTATGAGCGAGTTTCTGGTAATGGCGGCTACCCTGATTGATATAAAATGCAAAATGCTTCTTCCAAAAGAAGTAAACGAAGAAGGAGAAGAGGAAGACCCAAGAGCAGAGCTGGTACAGAAGCTGCTGGAATACAAGATGTACAAATATATGTCCTATGAATTAAAGGACAGACAGGTAGATGCCCAGAGGGTTCTCTTTAAGGTGCCTACGCTTCCAAAGGAAGTAGAAGAATACAGACAGCCGGTGGACTATGAACAGTTGATTGGGGATATGAATCTGTCAAAGCTTCATGAGGTATTTAAATCCATTGTAAAGAAACAGGGAGATAAAATCGATCCGATCCGTTCTACCTTTGGAAAAATTGAAAAGGATGAGGTGGATATGGATGCAAAAATGCTCTATGTAGAGGAATTTGTAAAAAATCAGAGACGTTGCAGCTTTCAACGGCTTTTTGAAGGACAGGTTTCCAAAATGGAAATAATCGTCACCTTTTTAGTGATATTAGAGCTTATGAAGGTTGGTAAGATCAATATTGAACAGGAACATATTTTTGATGATATTATCATTACGGCAAATGAAGCAGCATAAAGGCAGGAAATTAAGTGGAAAAGAAAAAGGCAATATTAGAATCCATTCTGTTTACAATGGGAGGTTCCGTGGAGATTTCCCAACTGGCAGAGGTGATTGAAGAGGATAAAAAAACGACAAAAGAATTATTAAACCAGTTAAAGGAAGAGTATGAGCAGGGTGAACGGGGGATTACCCTGATGGAACTGGAAAACTCATATCAGATGTGCACCAAACCGGAAATGTATGAGTATCTGGTAAAAATAGCAAAAACACCAAAGAAATTTGTGCTGACGGATACAGTGCTGGAAACACTTTCCATTGTGGCATATAAGCAGCCGGTAACCAGACTTGAAATTGAAAAAATCAGAGGAGTCAGTTGCGACCATGCAGTAAATAAGCTGATAGAATATGATTTAATCATGGAAGTGGGAAGGCTGGATGCTCCGGGACGACCTCTTTTATTCGGTACTACGGAGCAGTTCTTAAGAAGCTTTGGAGTAAAGAGCTTAGAAGAGCTTCCGGAATTGAATCCTGACAGGATGGCGGAATTTAAAGAGCAGGCAGAGCAGGAAGTGCAGTTGAAACTGGATATATAGGTAAGAGCAGACAGAGTATATTTTGTCTGCTTTTTTCATATATTGGAAAGAATACTGTAGACTTCGGAGACGGTAAATTTGAAAAAGGAATCTGAAAGAAGAAACCATGAAAAAAGAAGGATGAAAGTGCTGATCGTTGCTATTCTTGTGGCTTTTCTGGAAATAGAGGCGGTCTATATGCAGCCCTGCCTTCCCATGTCCTGTGTATATGCAAAAGAAGAAATGCCGGAGCTGTCTTTATATGCCAGGTCCGCCCTTTTGCTGGATGCTTCCAATAACCGGGTATTGTATGAGGAAAACGGCTATCAGGTCATGGCAATGGCATCCAC
>CAMWWJ010000381.1 GCA_947177925.1 uncultured Lachnospiraceae bacterium | reverse complement strand
TTGCATTTTTTATTTTTGGGGAAATAATCTGTTTGAAAAAATGGGGAAACTCAAATCAAGTTGCATATTGACCAATAGAATGTATATATTGTACAATATGTAGAAATGATTAGGTGTAAGCCGGCGTTTGTTCATCAAATTTATTAAAAATGCAGCATAGCAGAAAGTTTTTTCAATTTTTACTTGCATTTTGAAAAAATATAAGGTATCTTATAGAAAACGAAGGCAAACCTTCAAAGTTGAATAAGATGTCTTGAACGATGGTGTTCCAAACTAAGCTTTGGGGCATTTTTTTATTTTCTTTTACAGAGTGGAAAATAAAAAGGGTGATGAAAGCTGTCTAAGGAATCAGCCGGAAGGATATCGGTTATCCAACATGAAAATAATGATTGAAAGGAAGTATAAAAATGAGCCAGGTACTAAATGTAGAAGAAATCTTTGCAAAAAATGTATTCACTCTCGGAAAAATGAAAGAACGTCTTCCAAGGGATGTATACAAGGAAGTAAAAAGAGTTATGGATCATGGCGGAGAGCTTTCCGCAACAACAGCCGATGTGGTGGCAAAGGCAATGAAGGACTGGGCGGTAGAAAACGGTGCTACCCATTATACTCATTGGTTCCAGCCTTTAACCGGCATTACGGCAGAAAAGCATGATTCTTTTGTATCCCATCCGGATGAAGACGGAAAAATGCTGATGGAATTTTCCGGAAAGGAATTAATCAAAGGAGAGCCGGATGCTTCTTCCTTCCCGTCAGGAGGACTTCGTGCAACCTTTGAAGCAAGAGGATATACGGCATGGGATATTACATCTCCGGCTTTCTTAAAAGAATCTGGAACCGGAGTTACCCTTTGTATTCCTACTGCTTTCTGTTCTTATACCGGTGAGGCTCTTGATAAAAAGACCCCGCTTCTTCGTTCCATGGAAGCAGTCAGTGAACAGGCGCTTCGTATCGTAAGATTATTCGGTAATACAGAGGCAACCAAGGTTACCGCATCCGTAGGACCTGAGCAGGAATATTTCCTGGTGGATAAAGCAAAATATTTACAAAGAAAAGACTTGATTTTTTCCGGACGTACCTTATTTGGTGCACCTGCGCCAAAGGGACAGGAGTTGGAGGATCATTATTTTGGTGTCATCAGAGAACGAATCGGCGCATATATGAAGGATTTAAATGAAGAGCTTTGGAAGCTTGGCGTTACCGCAAAGACACAGCACAATGAGGTTGCTCCTGCACAGCATGAGCTTGCGCCCATTTACGAGACAGCCAACATTGCAGTAGACCACAACCAGATTGTTATGGAGACCATGAAGAGAGTAGCGGAGCACCATGGTTTAAGATGTCTCCTTCATGAAAAGCCTTTTGCAGGAGTAAACGGTTCCGGTAAGCATAACAACTGGTCCATAACAACCGATAATGGGGTTAACCTGCTTGATCCCGGTGAGACGCCAAATGAAAACATACAGTTCTTATTAGTACTTGCATGTATCTTAAAGGCGGTGGATACTCATGGAGATCTGCTCCGTCAAAGCGCATCCGATGTGGGAAATGACCACAGACTTGGGGCAAACGAGGCTCCGCCGGCTATTATTTCCGTATTCCTTGGGGATCAGTTAGAGGATGTGGTAAGGCAGCTGGTAGAAACAGGTGAAGCTACAAAATGTCTGGAAGGTGGTAAATTGGAAACAGGTGTATCCACTCTTCCTGATTTCGTCAAGGATGCTACGGACAGAAACAGAACTTCACCATTTGCTTTTACCGGCAATAAATTTGAATTCCGTATGGTTGGTTCCGCCGATTCCATTGCAAGCCCCAACACGATTTTGAATGCAATTGTAGCAGAAGCCTTCTGCGAAGCGGCAGATGTTCTGGAAAAAGCAGAGGACTTTGATATGGCTGTACATGATCTGATTAAAGAATACTTAACAAAGCATCAGAGGATTATCTTTAACGGAGACGGATACTCAGAGGAATGGGTTGTGGAAGCAGAAAGAAGAGGCCTTCCAAACATCAAGTCCATGGTAGAAGCAGTTGACACATTGACAACCGAAAAGGCAGTACGATTATTTGAAAAATTCGGTATCTTTACTAAGGTAGAACTGGAGTCCAGAGAGGAAATCCTTTATGAAACCTATGCAAAGACCATCAATATTGAAGCATTGACTATGATTGACATTGCAAGTAAGCAGTTGATTCCTGCTGTGGTAGGCTATTCCAAGTCGCTGGCGGATACTGTAGTTGCAGTAAAGGCAGCAGGGGCAGATGCTACAGTACAGTCTGATTTGCTGGCTGAAGTATCTGTAAACTTAAAGGCCATGAGCGATGCCCTTACAAAGCTGGAGAAGGTAACTGCAGAAGCAGCCGCTATGGAGGATGTAAAGGCACAGGCATTCTTCTATAAGGATACCGTAAAGGTTGCCATGGAAGAACTGAGGACACCGGCAGATACTCTTGAAATGCTGGTGGATAAGGATGTATGGCCGATTCCTACTTATGCGGAATTGATTTTTGAGGTGTAGTATAAAAAATATAGAAAATCCCCACTAAGCAGTCGTATAAAAAGAAAAGCAGCACAGAGTGATTTGTGTTGCTTTTCTTTTTTTATTATTACAAATTTTATTGTTACAAAAAATAACAACTGGAAAATTACCTCTTGCACTTTTTCTCACCAGTGTTATAATATAACAGGATACTTTGAATATCAAAGTATTATAAAATCAAAGTATTCGAGGTTCAAAATAAAAAATGACAAATCACAATACATGAAAGAAAGAGGATGTTATGATGAATTGGGATGAGGCGATTAAGGATCTGGATCAACGAAGAGAAAAGGCTTTGCTTGGCGGAGGACAGGCAAGGATTGATAAACAGCATAAAATCGGTAAGCTGACAGCCAGAGAAAGAATAGATATTTTATTGGATAAAGGAACCTTTGTAGAGGCTGTCTCATATACACCTCAGACGCTGCCGACGAAGAGGATA
>CAMWWJ010000380.1 GCA_947177925.1 uncultured Lachnospiraceae bacterium | reverse complement strand
TTCGTCGGCAGCGTCAGATGTGTATAAGAGCAAGGAAAGGTGGGGTTGATTTATCAGTTTTACAATCTGATTCCCACGCTGACCATCCGGAAAAATATTCTTATGCCCCTTTTGCTGGATAAGAAAAAGCCGAACTGGGAGTATTTTGAACAGATTGTAAATTCTTTGGGAATTGAGGACAAGCTGGAAGCACTTCCCAACCAGCTGTCCGGAGGGCAGCAGCAGCGGGCTGCCATCGCCCGGTCTTTGGTCTATCGTCCGGCGCTGCTTTTAGCAGACGAGCCTACCGGAAATCTGGATCAGAAAAATTCAAAAGAAATCATAGATATGCTGAAACTGTCCAACCGTAATCTGAACCAGACCATTTTGCTGATTACCCATGATGAAAAGGTGGCGCTGGAGGCAGACCGTATTGTGACCATCGAGGACGGCAGGATCATCAGCGATGAGAAGCGGAGGTGAGGGATATGTGGAAGGATTATTCCAAAGGCTATATGAAAAACAACCGGGCCTGCGGCATTTCCATTATGGCAGCATCTTTCATCGCTGCACTGTTTCTTTCTTTTCTGTGCAGCCTGTTTTACAATTTCTGGCTGGACAGCATAGAAGGAACGAAACTGGAGGATGGGGACTGGCATGGGCGTATTACCGGAGAAATAAACGGGGATGATCTGGCAGAACTCAATCATTATGCCAATGTAGAAAAGGCAGTTATCAATGAGGAGCTATCCGGAGAACAGGGAATCGTGGTGGATGTGTATTTTTATAATAAAAGAACGGTCTATCAGGACATGTCCAACCTTATAAATGCTCTGGGACTTACAGAATATGCCGCTGACTATAATTATCAGCTTTTATCGCTGTATTTCATCCGGATTCCGGGGGATGAGATGCCAAGACTCCTGATGCCGGCTTATCTGGCGATCGTGTTGCTTGTGTGCTTTTCGCTTGTTCTGGTGATTCACAATTCCTTTGCCGTGACCATGAACAGCAGAATCCACCAGTTTGGAATTCTTTCCAGCATCGGGGCTTCGCCGGGGCAAATCCGGGTCTGGCTGATACAGGAGGCTCTCATGCTTGCAATGATGCCGATTCTGCTTGGGAGTTTGTTGGGAATTGCCCTTAGTTTTGGCACCATGCGGGCTATGAGTGCCTTTGCAGCCAATCTTCCGGGAGGGCGGGAGGTAGTCTTTCGCTGTCATCCGGTAGTTTTGGCAGCTATCTTTCTGTTATCAGCTTTTACGGTGCTTATTTCCGCATGGATTCCGGCAAGAAAGTTAAGCAGGCTGACACCCCTTGAAGCAATCCGGGGTACGGGTGAACTGCAGTTGAAAAAGAAAAAAGGGATTTGTATGTTATCCGCATTGTTTGGAATAGAAGGGGAACTGGCGGGAAATGCATGTAAGGCACAAAGAAAGGCCCTTCGTACTACGACGATTTCATTGACGTTTGCCTTTTTGGGGTTCATGTTGATGCAATGCTTTTTCACGCTTTCTGGTATCAGTACAAACCATACTTATTTTGTAGCTTATCAGGATGTATGGGACGTGATGGTAACAGTAAAGGACACTGGGATAGCGGAGTTTGAACCAATAGGGAAAATGAAAAAAATAGATGGAATACGAAACAGTACCATCTATCAGAAGACAGAGGCGCTAAGTGTCATTCCCGCAGAAAATATAAGTGAAGAATTACTTGCATTGGGTGGTCTGGAAGCAGTGGCAGGTTCATCTGTTTCTGCTACCGAAAACACCTTATTGGTAAAGGCTCCTATTGTGATTTTGGATGACAAAAGCTTTGAAGAATATTGTGTGCAGATTGGCATAATGCCTAAATTGGACGGAACGATTCTCGTGAACCGGATATGGGACAGCAGAAACAGCAATTTCCGTAATCGGGAATATATACCTTATCTTAGAGAAAACAGCAATTCGATTACTTTGCAAAGCAGCATGCAGGACGGAAATCAGGTTGAAATTCCGGTGCTTTCCTATACGCAGGATTGTCCGGTTTTACGGGAAGAATATGCGGATTATGGGTTAGTGAATGTTGTTCCGCTGTCTTTGTGGAAAGAAATAGCAGGGAAGATTGGTGTTTCTGATCAGGATACTTATATCCGGCTTCTTGCCAAAGAGGGCATTGCCCTTGAGGAATTGAATGCATTGGAAGAAAATGTGGCAGAGCTTATCGGAGAAGGTTATGAAATCGAAAGCGAGAACCGCATTGGGGAGAAGATTGCAAATGATGAAATGATTAGGGGGTATGAACTGATACTGGGTGCATTTTGTGTCCTGTTTGCCATAATCGGGATTGCCCATGTGTTTTCCAATACTTTGGGTTTCTTACATCAAAGGAAACGGGAATTTGCCCGCTATATGTCCGTTGGCATAGCGCCGGAAGGGATGCGGAAAATATTCTGCATTGAGGCGCTGGTAATTGCCGGACGTCCGATGTTTATGGCATTGGTTTTGACGGTGGCTGCAGTGTCAATCATGATAAAGGCAAGCTATCTGGATCCTGTGGAATTTATCAGAGTGGCTCCGGTGGCGCCGATTTTCTTATTTATTCTGGCTGTCTTTGGATGTATTGGACTGGCTTATTATCTTGGGGGAAGAAAGGTGCTTGGGAGCAGTTTGGTGGATGCGCTGCGTGATGATACGATGATGTAATAGGATGGGGTGTCATTTTGGGATTTTGAAGAATCTTGCAATCAAAAGTCAAATGCCCCGCAGCTTTTCTGCGGGGCATTTGACTTTTCCTTTTTTAACAGTTCCAAAAACTTATTCTTACATTTGCTCCAAATATTTCTCCACGCTTGCAAGCTTCACGCAAAGCACAAAGACCGCTGCAGCCTGCCGCATCTCTTCCGGAGTTGGAAAGGTGGGTGCGATACGGATATTGGAATCCTCCGGATCCTTGCCGTAAGGGAACGTGGCACCTGCGCCAGTCAGCACGACGCACAACGCCTTGCACTTTGCAGCAAAATTCGTTGCG
>CAMWWJ010000379.1 GCA_947177925.1 uncultured Lachnospiraceae bacterium | reverse complement strand
CCATCATAGGAAATGGCAGAGGCAATAAACAGATTATTGGGAAGCAGCCCAATCAGCGCCACAAGCATCTGAAATCCCTTTGCCAGCTTTACGGCAAAAAATACTACCAGAATGTACATAAGGAGATTTCCGTATTTTGCCAAAACAACACTTGTTGCAAAGTCTGCCCCCAGTTTTCTTCCAAGAAAGAACCCGGCTGCATTGGGATAGTACACTCTGTCTTCGGATCTGTGAAACCGACTTTGATAAGTAATATCCGCCCAACTGAAATCATGATTCTTCTGCTCATAGGCTTCCACCAGCTTTCGTTCCGCCCGATTGTAAAAAAACGGCAGCAGATTGCCTTTCATCTGCATGGCTGACTCGGTAGTTTCTATGACAGAGCCAAAGGAAAGGTCATATGCCTTCTTTGCATGGGCATACTCGTCAAAGCTTACCTGATTGGTTCCAATCCCCCAAATCAACAGGCTTCCTATTGCAAATGCAAACAGCGCAAATACATATTCCGGTTTATCCTTTACAAGCCTTTTGCAGAGTATGAACAGAACAATGCCTCCCAATATGCAGATCATGATACCGATTCTGATCCAGTTAGGAGAAAAATCATTGGACAATGTAATCTGCAGCTTGTCCGTATCTATCTCTTGTCTTGTAGTCAGTACAATTTCAAAGCTGTCAAAGGAACTGTCTAACAGGGCAACACCACAACCGATTTTGGGATTCAGGCTGCAATATACATTTCTGTTCCTCTTTTTTCCCTCCAGAAAAGTGCTTACCTGATAGCCGCCCTTTTCCTCAATGGGATATGCCACCTTAAACTCATGGGCATAATATGCTTCGGGCAGCTTTACCCCAATGGTTGTCTGTTTGATTTTGCGGAAAAGCTCCCCGTTCTTTTCCACCAGGGATTCATCCTCCTCTTCCTCATACTCCTCCTGATAAAATTCGGCCAGCAGCTTTTTGTTTTCTCTTTCCACCTCTATTGCCTTAACTTCATCCTGAGAAAGTCTTGCCAGTCCGTCCTCTACCGTTACTTGAACCTCCATATCACTTCCCGGATTTAAGATAAGGGGCTTTTCTTTATTGGTTACGGCATGAAACTGAAACACAAGACATTCGATAAGCAATGCAACTGTAACGATGAATAGAACGGAAAATCCAATGGTTCCCTTATTTTTCACAGGACGCACCTCCCTTTTTCTTCCATGTGCTTTTTTTCCGGAGCTTCTCATAGGATAGTGTCATGGAAGCTGCCAGAAACACAAAGGTCAGTATGCGGAAATCGTACAAAAAAGGATACGTGTCATGACTGTAAATATAACTGATCATAAGGCCACCATCCACAGTCTCCTCTATACCATTCACCATATATCCGGTAACGGTATTCTCCAACCGTTTTTTATTTACCCGTAAGGATGGAGGTTCTTCCATGCTCCCGTTTTCCACTTCAAAGGTAATATACACCTGCCCCTGACATTGTTCAGAATGGGAAAAAGGCAGATAGACATATTGGAAATCATATGCCTGGCTGCCCAACTCATATATGTTTTCACCCACAAGACTGTATTCCTCCCGCCCTGCTGCCTTTACATATACGCAATATTTTAAATTCACACCATGAAGCTCACTGCCGTTTTTGTGAATCCCTACCTGTATTCCCTTTAAGGGTCTTGCCTCCGTAGTCATTTCATAACGAATCCGGACAGGCTGCCCTTCCTGCACAAAAGACAGATAAAAATCCTCCTCAGACTCTTCCATGTTAGCCGTATTTGTATCAAGAACCTGATTAGGAAAAATCAGACTGCCAATAAACCCTGCTAAACAAAACAGGGTTATGATTGGCAATATGATATATAATTTCTCATTTAAACAATTTTTCATATTGTTCTCCTGATTTAATTTCCAAGACCCAGACGATTGATTGCGGAAAAGATAGCTCTTACGGATGCCCTCGTAATATTGCTGCTCACTCCCACTCCATAGGTCACTCTTCCGTCATCTGCATCCAGTAAATGTATATATGCCGCTGCCTGAGAATTAGAGCCGCTCTGTAATGCATGTTCCTCATAATCCAAAACCTTGATTTTTACATCAATGGTTTCCTGAAGTCCTCGCTGTACTGCATCAATAGGGCCGTTCCCTACCGCTTCAAAGGTTTTTTCTTTTCCATGGTCCGTATAGGTAACCAAAACCTTTGTATCGAATTCGGACTCGGTTTCATTGCTTAAATCAATTACCGTCAGCTTTCTGAAATGAATAGGCTCTTTTTGGTTTAAATATTCCTTTCTAAACTGCTCCATAATCTCATCAGGAGAAACCTCTCCCTGCTTTTCGGATATTTTCTGAATCACATTTGCAAATTCCTTATGCATTCCCTTTGGAAGCTTAAATCCAAAATACGTATCCATGACAAAGGCCACTCCGCCTTTTCCTGACTGGGAATTGATACGGACGATTGGTTCATATTCCCTTCCGATATCCGCCGGATCGATAGGCAGATAAGGAACCTGCCAGAACTCACTATTCCTTTCCTTCATAGCCTTAACGCCCTTATTGATGGCATCCTGATGGGAGCCGGAAAAAGCGGTAAATACCAGTTTTCCCGCATAAGGATGTCTGGGATGTACCGGAATCTTACAGCATCTTTCATAAATTTCAATGATATCATTTACTTTGTCGATTACAAGCTCCGGATCGATTCCCTGGGAAAACATATTGTAGGCAATATTTAAAATATCCACGTTTCCGGTTCTTTCCCCGTTGCCGAAAAGAGTTCCTTCTATGCGGTCAGCGCCTGCCAACAGGGCAAGCTCCGCACTTGCCACTCCAGTACCCCTGTCATTATGAGGATGAACCGATACAATAATACTTTCCCTGTTTTTAAAATGTTTATTCATCCATTCTATCCGATCCGCAAATACATTAGGTGTGGTCATTGTCTCTTATACAAAAATACGAGACAACGAGACAAAGGACAGAGCACGGGGGACGGTGGGGG
>CAMWWJ010000378.1 GCA_947177925.1 uncultured Lachnospiraceae bacterium | reverse complement strand
TTTTCCAGATACTATGATAGGTCTCCAATGGAAATCTTCATAACTTTTCAGATTCATTTCAAGCTCTGATGCATAGTTTAAATCAATAAAACACATATCAATACTTGCATTTTCTGATTTAGTACTTATCATACACTCTTTCCGAACGTCCAATGCTATAATCGGCGAACCCGGTTTTCCATCGTCAAATTTTCCCTTACCCGAAAAACAATCTACATAAAAAACCGGATGTCTTGTCTTTAAAATCTTTTGAAAGTACGGCTTAAGATAGGCACCCAACAAAGTATCTTTAATTTCCGACCAATCTTTTTTCTTCTCAAAAAAGTTCCTATTATCTTTTGGCATTAAAATCCCCTTGTTAATAATTTTAAGTTTTCAAATCACTACACAGTGTGTAGCAAATTATTCTGTCCCAATATTTTCATTATACATTAACTGATTTCGCTCTAACTCATTTTGCAATTCCTCCACTGTTGGCAATACTGTCATATACTTGGATGCAAATATCTGTTCACTCTCATTTAAAACTGAATATTTTACCATCGTTTCATCTTTATCTGTGCAAAAAATAATGCCAATAGTTGGATTGTCATCCGGTTGTCTTTTTAGATCATCAAACATTCTGATATACATATCCATCTGCCCGATATCCTGATGTGTCAATTTATGATTTTTTAAATCTATCAGCACAAAGCATTTCAGTATATAATTATAAAACACCAAGTCAATATAAAAATCTGATGTTTCGGTACATATATGCATCTGCCTGTCTACAAAACAAAATCCTTTTCCCATTTCCAACAAAAATTTCTGCAAATGGCTGATAATTGCACTTTCAACATCTTTTTCAATGACTTTATCAGAATTACTGATGCCCATAAACTCCAAGACATATGGATCTTTTACAAATTTCGGAGTTTGTCCTGATTTATCTGGAAACTGTGTTGAAAGAATACGCTTATAATAACCTGACTTTATATTACGTTCCAGCTCTCTTACAGACCAATACTCATTTGTGGTTTCATTTAAATAAAAATTACGTTCTTCCTCATCATCCAATCTCATTATAGTCCTGAGATGAGACCAATGGACTTTTCCGAGCATTGAATAACCATATGATTCTTTTGGAAATGTCAGATATAACTGCCTGCAATTTCTGATAGTCGCAACAGAAAAACCAGAACCATATTCCCCCGAAAGTTCTTGTGCCAATCTCTTTATTAAATATGATCCATATTTTGCCTTAGATACCCCTTTTTGCTCTTGTTCAACGATTCTCTCTCCAATATCCCAATAAGCATAAGTCATAATATCATTAACTGCTGCATAGGCTGTATTTTTGGCATGCTCCAATATTTCATGAATGTCTCTATAAAACTGACGTTCTTCTTCACTATCTATCAAGTCCATTTTTGACATTTTTTTACTCCTTCCAATTCGCTACACACTGTGTAGCGAATTCAAAATTTATATTCTTATGGCATTTCCCCATGTATTTAGCAGTTACTTATGTTCTGAGCATACATTACATTTCGTTATTCTCCCTCATTTCCATAATCCACAGGTTTTTCTGCAACCATCATCGGCTCAGGATTCTCATACTGATATACAATCCCACTTCGCATCTCTTCTCCATTCCGCAAGCTATTATAAGTATCACTCAAAAACAGCCCAAGTACCTCTCTCTTAATTTCATCATTCTGCAAAAGCAAAGTAAAGAAATCCTGATTTTGCTCCAGACCATCTATCAGTGCATCATCAACATGGTCAAAATACGCAAATTCAAAATCCTGTTCCGAGTTATTCTTTGCACTGGTCTTTAGTTCTTCGGACTTTTTCATAATATCCCGAATTTGCAATGCTGCCTTGATTGCAACATCATTATCATATTGTTTGCCCGTCCTGCTGTTTATCTCTCTGATAATCTGTGAAAGGCGCTCTTCCTTTGCAGGAGTTAATATAATATCATACGCTGTAGGCAGCTTTAACACAGGGCTTGCGGTTATATTGCTTTTCTTATGCTCTTCCCCCTTTTTCTGAAAAAATCCGGATGCTTTAATCATGCCATCAAGATTATATCCTGCTCCACCATGATTAATCCTGATGTACGCTATCAGATATGACAAAAAATTATATTTTTTGTGTAGTTCCACATCTTCAAAGCAGGAAGCCTGTAATAAAAATTCATAAAATCTGATAAAATGCCTGATATCCAATGCCACCTGCGCTCTTTTATCATCCGCAAAACCGTCAATTACTCGCTTTGCTTTCTGTAAGTAAAATGTCATCTGCTTTTTGTCCTTCGCAGTGTGTGCAGATTCATACAATACCTTATTGAAAGACTCCACATCGGCGGGATCCAAGAAAAAGTACCCGTCTACCTTAGCTTCAATATCATAAATTGCACGAGGTGTTACCGAATTAGAAAGCACTGTCTTCGTATAATATTTTGAAAATGCTGCTACTATATCTTCGTATTGATTTACAAAATCCAACACAAACGTCTTCTTCTCATAAGGCGGACAGATACGGTTTAGTCTGGAGAGTGTCTGTACTGCCGTCACACCATGCAGCTTTTTCAAAATATACATAGCACACAACTTCGGCTGATCAAATCCTGTCTGGTATTTATCAGCAACCAAAAGTATCTGATAATCATCCTTGTCAAATTCGTCGGGCAAATCTTTCTCTGATATACCATTCATCCCTACTTCGGTGTATTCCTTATCCAACGTCACTTTTCCGGAAAATGCAACCAGAGCATGAATATCTCTATATCCCTTTTTGTTAATATATTCCTCAAACGCCTTTCTGTATTTAACTGCGCTCTCCCGTCCATTCGTTACCACCATTGCTTTTGCATGACCACCCAATTCATCTTTCACTGATGTTCTAAAATGCTCAATAATAACCTCTATTCGTTGAGCTATATTCACATCGTGTAATTCAACAAACCGGGCAATCTGTCTTTTCGCGGCATTTATCTGTAGCTTAGGATCTTCCTCAATTTCCTTATTTAACTC
>CAMWWJ010000377.1 GCA_947177925.1 uncultured Lachnospiraceae bacterium | reverse complement strand
GTAATAGAATAGTTATATAAAATGGAAGTAGAAAAGCAGGGAAAATAAATTGATAAAAAGTAATAATTTGTAGAAAAGTAACAGAAAAAACGCTGACAGGATGAAAGGAGAAAAAATGAATAAGAAGATGAGTAAAAGGTATGGAAAAACATTAGCTAGTCTGATATTATTAGTAATTATTGTGACTGATTCAGTAATATCAGTGGAAGCAAAAACACCACCCTATAAAACAGCATTATCATTTTCATATAAAACTTTTACAAATAATGATACTATTTCAAAATCTTTTAGAATTACAGGTAAGACAACGCATTGGTTTAAATTTAACAGTGGAAGTATGGGAGAATATAATATATTTTCGACTGGTACTGTAGATACAAGGGTTACATTGTATAAGAAGACAATTACAGGGATAAAAAAAGTTGCAAGTGATGATAATAGTGGCAATTCAACAAATTTTAAGCTTAATGTGGGACTGGAAAAGAATAAAACGTATTATTTGGAAATTAATTATAAAAATAGAGGTTATGCAAATATATATCTGCAGATTAACTATGATAAATATAGTGGAGGTTTATTTAGCACCAAGGGAGGAAGCTGGGAGCCATATGACAATACCTATTAGCCTTATGCTCTGAATGGTCAGTTTTATAAAAAGGTTACCTATTTGACTTCGGCGCAGTCAGCTATATATGCAGCAGGGCTTTTGAATAAAAAATATTTAAAAATGTTGAATTCAGGGGTTCAAATTACTGCCTTGTTAGCAACAATGGGAATTTCTAAATATAGCGTTGTTGGAAGGGCTATAATAAAGTTAGGAGAAAAACCTTTGATAAAGATAATATCTACTGGATTGTCGGCATGGGGTGTAAGTATGTTGCCGCCATTAGAAAGGCATATCATAAGAACGGTTCAGCAAAAAACATATAATTATAAATATGGACTTGTGGTAACTACTATATGGACACAAAGAGGAATGTATACGAATAGCTATGAAAAATGGAATACTAATAATGCAAGTGTATACGGAAAGAAGTATTGTAGGGGAAGATTTAAGGCAGGAGATATAAAAGTGGGAGGCTGGTATTAAATGGAAAGCAAGAAAAGGTGCTTAATACATATTGGCGTTTTAGCATTTTTGAATTTGATAATCCTGACTCTATTTTTTCTTTTGAAGGGCTCCCCTAATCGCACTGCACCTGAAACAATCAAAACTTTTCAGGACGCCATACTTTTAATAAGTATTTTGCTTTTCGACATACATTCCCTGGAGCGTGCTTTTTTTAAAGGCAAAGGATTATCAGATGAAGAAATAGAAATCAGGCAAAAGAACTGGCATACCAAACTGATTATTGGGATAGTGTCTTTGCTGGTCGGGCTTCAAATTGTGTTAATGATAATATATTAGTATAGGGAGAGAATAAATATGGAAAAGAAAATAATTATACTGCTTATGCTTTGCATACTGATGATATCAGGCTGTGGAAAATATTATGAGGAACCTTGTGAATGGTGTGATGTGACAAAAACGAAATGCTTTGAAAAGGAAGACGGAGGAAAATGCTATATATGTGATGTACATAGTAATAAATGCCTCTATTGCGATAAAAAGGTACAAAAGCATTATTCCAGCCCCACAGGCATGGAGGTTTTTGTATGCAATGCATGTTATGAAGAGGATATGGAATTAATGGAGGCGGTAGAAAACGGAGAATTTGATGATTTAGAATAAACTGGCTCCCACGTTCACTTATCCAAATTTCCTCCTACTCATAAAGCGTCGGTTGCTGTTTTTTCTTCAATTTAGTATAATAACAGATATTGTTATGTATAAAGCTTGCAGGTGATCGATTTGAAAAAAAGGATGAAATATTTATTGAGTATGAGTGTATTTATTATTGTTATTTTCCTTGTAGTGACGATAGGTATGGTTTGGCAGCGGAAAATCCGGTGGGATTTTAAAGAAGGGAAGCAGGTGCTTAAAAATCCTGACCGGGGATTTTATATTCAGGTGAACAGCGCTAATTATGAGAGAATACCAGAATTGGCAAAAGAGGTAAGAGTGATTTTGCTTGCCTTCCATATGGATGAATATATTCACGGAGATATAGCGGAAGAAAAGCTGGACGAGCTTCGGTGTGCTCTGGATACTGCAAGGAAGGAACAGGTGGCAGTTGTTTTCAGAGCTGCATATGGATTTTATGACGATGTTTCGGAGCCGGATAGGATAGAGCAGATGGGACGGCATATAGAGCAGATTTCCCAGATATTGAACGATTATGAAGAGAATATTCTTGTAGTACAGGCGGGAATGCTTGGAGAATACGGAGAATGGCATTCCAGCATATATTTGGAGGGGAATGAGGAAGAGCAGAAAAGAAGCAGACTTTATATTTTAGGGCAGTGGGAAGCATATCTGAATCCCGGAATAAAAGTGGCGGTAAGGCGTCCAAGGTTTATACGGGAGGCAATGGCAGAAAATATTTTAAAAGGCAGGCTCAGCCTTCATAATGATGCGCTCTTATCTACGGACAGCGATATGGGCACTTATGATGACCCGGACATGGGGCGTATGGATGAACTGAAATGGATGAAGGATGTTCTGGCAGAGCAGGTAAATGGAGGAGAAATGCCCACTCCGGAAGAATGGAGCCTTCCGGAAAATGCAGATAAAGAGTTTGGATGTATGCATGTAAGCTATCTGAACCTGAAATACAACGAGGCAGTCATTGAACGATGGTCCAAGATGAGCATAGACGGCATGAATGCAAAAGACTATTTGGAAAATCATTTGGGATACCGATTGTTTCTATCGGAGCTTCGTATGAAAGAGCTGTATTTGGGACCGGAATTGTCCGTAGCCGGAATGCAGATGAGCATAAAGCTGTGTAACACAGGATACGGAGCCCTTTCGTCAAAATACAAGGTATTTCTTTCTTTGGATTCCGGAGAAAAGCAGATTCTTCAGGAAATACCAATGCCGGAGCTTTATCGCATTTCCAATGCTCAGACAGTGGAAAAGCAAATCACCGTTA
>CAMWWJ010000376.1 GCA_947177925.1 uncultured Lachnospiraceae bacterium | reverse complement strand
GTATAGATGTTGATTTTATATTAAAAAGTTTGGTTTATAATGTTGAAACAGTAAAGAGATACAAAAGTAAAACGAAAGCAAAGCGTTATGCAACAGTAGTAGGACAACTTTTTAATTACATAAGAAAAACAACAGACATTGTGAATCCTGATTTATATGATGCGATTTCGTATAATCGACTACGGGAAAACTCATATATGCAGCAAATGATGTCTTATATAGACAAGTGCGAGATGTTGGCAGGAATTGTTGAACAGGAACCATTGACATCAACCGAGGCTGAAAAGATTTTGAAATGGGCAAATGAACAATTTATCACACAAGAATGGGAGGATGCAACTAGTTTTAGGAAGGCAATGGCGGCTATTGGAATAAAAATGATGATGCTTTATGGAATCACATACCGTGAATTAAGAAAAATAAAATGGAGTGATTATGATGAATTGCATGATTGTATTACGATTAATGGTTACGAGCTTCGTTTGCCGCTGAAACTATCTGTTCAGTTAAAGGATACAAAAAAATTTGTTATTGAGAAAAAAATAATTAACAGCCAAAATTTGTTGTTTGCTGACTTTCTGGGAGAGCCATGGAACGATATTACATCGTCTTCAGGAATACCTGATTATATGGGGGCATTGATTGGGATTACAAGCGTAACAAGTGCTGTAAAATACGGTATAAGCCAACTTTTAAAAGCAGGTTTAAGTGATTTAGTGATAAAGAAGATAACGGGAGCAAGCGAAAAGCTTATTCAAGGCTGTTTGTTTCATGAGGATAATGAATTGAAACAGATTATTAATGCAAAGATACTTATGGCAGAACGATATTACGAATTTTAGGGTTTTACGTATGGAATGCTTAAATCATTTGGGAGAAATATATGAAAGATTTTTCTTTTTGGGAAGAATATGAAGGCACTGCAGAAGGCAGTGGACGAAGCGAAAAAATATGGTTAATAAACCCTGATACGGCCCAAACAGGTTTATTTAAATTCAAAAAGGATATTGCCACAACAGATCATGTCTCAGAATGTATGGCATATGATTTGGCAAAATTAATAGGAATTCCATGTGCCAGGTTTGAAGTTGGGACTTATAAGGGCAGAGAAGGTTCCATGAGTTATAATATAGTTGCCCATAAAGGGGAGACGCTTATTGAAGGGGTCTATTGTATCAGTTTGCAATATAGTCATTTTGATGCAGAAATACTTGCAGATTCAAAGACAGGTGACAGGTACTCTTTGGAAATGATTAAAAAGGCTTTAGAACCATTTGACTTGTTTGATCAGTTCCTGCCAATTCTTATTTTCGATTTTCTAATTGGAAATACGGACAGGCACCAAAGTAATTGGGCAATGATAATGAAAGATAAGAAAATGCAGTTAAGCCCGTTGTATGATAATAGTTCATCACTTTGCGCTTATGTTGCAGAATCAAAGATTGATCAATATTTAGGGAATGATTTAATGCTATGGAAATCATTGGTTGATACGAAATCGAAATCAATCATTCGAATTACCTGTCAGGATAAGAGACAACCCTCACATTTAGAAATGGTTAAATGTATTAAGAATAATTATTATGAACAGACAAGGGATATAGTAAAAAGAGTTGAAACATTTATGACGGAAGAAACTATTAGTGCTATTGTGGATAAATATAAAGAAGTTCTTTCTGTGAAAAAAGGTAAGTTGATTATAAAATATCTTTTGTCAAAGACGCAATTGCTGAAAGAGATTTATGAGGGAGGGACATTATGAGCCTTAAGGATGGGAAGGATTATCTTTTTTTGATTTGGAAATCAGGACAATCAGGAAAGCAGTATATTGTGGGTCAGTTGACAAAGAATAGCGGATATGAGTTTAAATATTGTGAAGAAGTAAAAGAAGCACTTGAGGATGGGTTTGTACCGTTGCTTTGCTTTCCTGATTTAGGTAAGGTGTATAGGAATGAAAGGCTGTTTTCAATTTTCTCAAGCCGTCTGCCAGATAAGAAAAGAAAAGATATCCGGGATATTTTAAAAAAATATGGGCTGGAAAAATATGATGAGTATATGTTGCTTAAAAGAAGTGGGGCAAGGCTTCCGATTGATGGGTTAGAGTTTATTGATCCGATATTGGATACAGATAAGAATCTGATGAGAATATTTTTTGTGGCAGGAGTCAGGCATTATCTGAATTGCGAAGGAAATGATTGCTTAAATGCATGGGAGATTACAAGAGGAGATGAAGTTTTTTTTAAGAGAGACTCTGAAAATGAATATGATGAAAATGCGGTGAAAATAATGGATTTTTCAGGAAAAGTATTGGGATATGTACCCCGGTATTATAGTAGGAGTGTAACGGAATTGTTGGAAAAAGGCAGTAGAATTGAGGGGCATGTCTATAATGTTGATAAAGATGGAAATTGTAATGAATGTATTAAGGTAATTATGGAGATTAAGAAATAAAACCAAGGGAATTTTTGGTTTAGAAATACAATCAGCTAAAAAAGCTAATATAAAGATTACATGGAATAAATAATAATTATACAAAAAAGGAGACCAACTATGGAACTAATATCAATTAAACAGCTATTTCGAAACAAAGAAGAATATATAGGAAAGGAAGTAACCGTAGGCGGCTGGCTTAGAAGCATTCGTGATTCTAAAACCTTTGGATTTTTAGTAATCAATGATGGTACTTTTTTTGAGCCGCTGCAGGTAGTGTATTCGGATTCACTGGAAAACTTTGCACAGATCAGCAAGTGCAATGTAGGGGCGGCTCTAATCGTAAAAGGAGTTGTAACAGAAACTCCTCAGGCAAAGCAGCCTTTTGAAATTCAGGCATCCAGCGTGGAAATCGAAGGAGCTTCTGCACCGGATTATCCCCTGCAGAAAAAAAGGCATTCTTTTGAATATCTGCGTACTATTTCCCATTTAAGGCCAAGAACCAATACCTTCCAGGCTGTATTTCGGGTGCGTTCTCTGATTGCCTATGCCATTCACAAGTTTTTTCAGGAAAGAGAATTTGTATATGTGCACACTCCACTGATTACCGCTAGCATCTGCGGA
>CAMWWJ010000375.1 GCA_947177925.1 uncultured Lachnospiraceae bacterium | reverse complement strand
TTCACAGCACATGGAAAAGCTAAAGTGCAGCTTTCCCACATCCTGCAAACAGAGTTACCCACAATTCCATAAGATAGCCAGTTATACACATTTCCACAATGCCGACGCCTACGGAATCCCACCTTATCCTTTATATCTTTTTATTATTTCTTAAAATTTATTTTAAAGTATTGCATTATAACCTACAAGATGTTAATATAAGAACATACCCACAAAATGTTAAGATAAAAGGAGGACAATATGGCACAGCAAATTTCTGAATCCGAGTTGGTACTAATGAAAATCATTTGGAAGAATGGAGGGGCAGCTTTATACTCTCTCATCATGGAGGAATTAGAAAAAGACAAAAACGAATGGAAGAACAACACTGTACTTACTTTGCTTTCCCGATTGGGAGAAAAAAAGTTCTTGAAAGTCAAGAAAATCGGCAGACGGAATGAATATATGGCTACGGTAACAGAAGCAGAATATCAGACCATGCAGACACACAGTTTTCTTGATAAAGTTTATGGTGGGAACGTGAAAAACTTAGTATCAACATTGTTGCGGCAGGATATTCTTTCGGCAGACGAATTGAAAGAGATTGAATCATTTTGGAGGGAAGAAAATGAATGAATTTATGAAAACATTATTATCACTGTCTGTTTCCGGCACACTGTTGCTGTTACTTATTTTGGGATTGAAACAGTTATATAAAAACAAATTCAGTAAGCGCTGGCAGTATTATATATGGATAATCGTTGCATTACGTTTTCTGCTTCCTTTTACTCCCAATACTACGATTGTTGGAAGCTTATTTAAAATGATTGATACAATATCAATAACGAATGAAGCTCCTACAAGCACCAATATACTTGTTCCCGTAAATGTGGATAACAGTGGAACTGAACCGATACAGACAGACAAGGATATAACCGCCGTTGCCATGCGTGAGCCATTAAATATATACGTCTGCCTATTTTTGATTTGGTCAGTATTGGCACTGGTACTATTTGTCCGCAAGATAACGATTTATCAAGGCTTTATTCAGTATATCAAAGCAGGCAATACAGCGGTATCGGATATTAAAATTTTGAATCTGTTATCGGACTGTCAAGAAAAACTAAATATCAAAACAAGAGTGGAACTATCTCATAATTCGCTAATTACTTCCCCTATGATGATTGGTTTCTTTCGTCCAAGCATTGTGTTACCTGTTGGCAAATTGGAAGATAAAGAATTATCTTATATCTTTGTGCATGAGCTGATCCACTATAAACAAAGGGATATGTTTTTCAAATGGCTGATACAGATTGTTGTGTGTGCCCATTGGTTTAATCCTTTTGTATATCTGCTGGAAAAGGAAGTGAATAAATCTTGTGAACTGTCATGTGATGAAAAAGTCTTATCCGTACTTGATGATAAGTCAAGACGTGAGTATGGGGACACGTTGATTTCCTTTTTGAAGTCAAATAATCTCTACAAAAGCTCTTTAGCTTCCGTCACTTTGACGGAAGGAGCAGAGCAATTAAAAGAAAGGTTAGGTGCTATTAAGGAATTTCAAAAGAGTACAAAAACGCTTATTGTTATAACAAGTATATTAACAACTATATGCACTCTTGCATGCTGCTTCTGTTTTTTAGCTATTGGGGCTTATGTTTATGCTACACCTGTTACTGATAATGAATCCCTGTTATGGGAAAATGAAAATATCATACCGGAACCCGTTGAAGCAAATGAAGAAGTATTGCTTGGCGGTATTACCAAAAAAAATGAGATGACTATTCATCCTAGGTGTATTTTTCCCATGAGCAAAGGTAACATTTTTTATATTAAGTATAATGATTCAGTATCTGGAACATTTAATGTAGGACTTATTGATGAAAATGGTAAAAAAATAGAAGCAGAAACTACTATTTGGCAAGAGGGCGATACAGCTTCCATAGAAGTAAGCCAAGACGGGAGTTATTACTTCTATGTGGAGGGTTTCAATGATGAGGCGGGGTGGTTTAATACAAATTATGATTTTATTGTATCTTATGAGTAGAAAATGGACACAGGAATATTGAATGGGATATTTTATCAATCAATATTAGTAAAAGCGACGCAACAAAGGGGCAATAGCCTAAAATGCCGTCGCCCCTTTGTGATTATAAAAAGCAACTGTAAGCCATAACGGGAGGTGGTATTTGTCGCTAAAATAGTCATGCTTGTATTCAACGACACAGAAGAAAAAGCGGTTAAGAAAGCCATAGCCGCCCTTGCCGATATGATACCGCTGGAAGCCATACAGCCGCCACATTCCCCCGCACTGATTTTTCCGGGATTGGAAATCAGACTGCACCAACGCCGGGTACTGAAAGACGGCACAGACATAAATCTAACACGATTAGAGTATGGCGCACTCTGCTACCTTGCCGCCAGTCCGGGGAGGGTATTCACAAAGGCGCAAATCTTTGAAGCCGTGTGGAGCATGGAAAGCGAGAGCTGCCAGTCAAGCGTAACCAACGTGATCTACAGCCTGCGGAAAAAGATAGAGCCGGACAGCAAAAAGCCCACCTACATAAAGACCGTTTTAGGCATGGGCTACAAATTCGCTTCCGGGGAATGACAACCAAATAACCGCCGCCACAAACGGCAACGCAAAACAGGAAATCAAGAAAAAATTTCCTGTTTTTTTGCGCCCTTTTTTGTCAAATGCTAGCAGGAGAACGCGAAAAGAAATCATAAGAATTTTCGGGAAACTTTGCCAGATTTTCCCTGCGCTGCGTAGTAAGGGTAGAGGGAAAAATACCGCCGCAGAGTTGGCAGAATCCACGCCCCACCCGTCGAGGAAAACCAGCGGAAGCCCACACAGAGGAGGCCGCTGCTTTTTTAGAGCAAGATTCTACCACAGTACCAAAATTCGCGTGAACGCTCATTTTGCCCTGCGGGAATCTTGTTGGGGTTGCCACCCCAAACCCGCCTTTTTGCGGCTTGCGCCGCTTTGAAAAACCCCTCTAAAAGTTTTGAGGATTTTTCAACCAAACCTGCACGGGATGCGCATGTTTTGCTCCTATCAGCAAGGTAGAACTTCG
>CAMWWJ010000374.1 GCA_947177925.1 uncultured Lachnospiraceae bacterium | reverse complement strand
AATTATTGATTTCATTGCATTTTATTAAGCTCGCTTAAAAATACTATAAAATATACGTATCGGTTACGCAAAGGAGAAATTTTTATGAGGATGGGTGAAATACTGGCTGAGCTCCGCAAGGATAAAAATTTAAAGCAAAAAGATTTGGCTGAGCTTTTAAATCTTTCCATAGGTACCATATCCAATTATGAAACTGGTTCTCACGAACCTGATTTTGCCACTCTTAACATACTGGCAGACTTTTTTCACGTTTCCACCGATTATATGTTAGGCAGAACGAATCTGCCTTATGATATAAGCCGGCTGAATGAACCTTTAATTGACAACATTACAATCAGCCATCTTGTCAATACACTTTTAAATATGTCGCCTGAAGATTTGGCATCTACAGTAGAGTACATTAATCTGCTCAGCTACAGAAACAGAATGATTGCTGAGCAAAATAATTATAATGAAAGCACAAACAACTGATAATCCTATACAGGCATTACCCAGAAAGTGCCGGAAGATGTAAAAATCTTCCGGCACTTTCACTTTGAAAAATCCCAGATAAAAAATACGGATACTGCTTACCGGATAAAATTCGTCCGCAAAGGCGCTTCTTTTTCCGGCAGCCCGTACTGCTCTTTTCCAAGGGCTATGCTTTTCATAAGAAACGTCATATTCCTTGCCAGCGTCCGCATAGTCTGCAGGCCTTCCTGATCTTCTGCCGCTTCTCCAATTGTTCTTCCATGAATGCTGTTCCAGTACTGTCTGGAGGCAACCGGCATTCCTGTAATGGTAAAATATTTATTCAACTCATCAAAAGTGGCTGACAGACCGCCTCGTCTGGCTGCAACTACGCTTGCCCCCACTTTCATGGTCTTATCAAAATGAGTGCTGTAAAACAGTCTGTCTAAAAATGCAATCAAGGTGGCATTTGCAGAGGCATAATAAACCGGGCTGCCAATGACAAGCCCATCACAGACCTCAAACTTGGGCGCCGCCTCATTTACAATGTCATCAAATACGCATTTCCCCTTTTCCATGCACGAGCCACAGGCAATACAGCCTCTGACAGCTTTATTCCCAACCTGTAGGATTTCTGTTTCCACCCCTTCCTTTTCAAATACCTTTTCCATTTCATGCAGGGCAATATAGGTATTTCCTTTTTCATGTGGGCTTCCGTTTACCAGCAATACTTTCATATTCCACTCTCCTTATCCTTTTGACCTTTATAGGCTTCTTTTTCAATTTATGCATGGTTTGCCATGCAGTTGCCTTTATTATAACAGTTTATTACTATGCTGTGTGAATCATTTTACCACCTGCTATCAATTATATCATATCAAACAGGTCTAATTGCCCGTTTTTCCATGATTTTTGTTCTGCCGGTTTGATGATATCGTCGTTTGTCACCTCTCCAATCAGAAGCGGGGAGTCTGCATGATGCATTTTCCTATTAGCAGCTACTGTTTTTCTGTCATAATTGGCATAACAGTACAGGCAGCCATGTCCACAAGTATTATATGCTCCGATATCCGCCCCAAGCAGACAGGAACATTCCTTTCGTGCCGTCTTTTTCCCCGGCACATCCAGTTTACAGCCTAATGCTTTCTCCAACACGGATTTCGACATACAGCCGTCTGCATCTACATTTTCCCGGACAAGTCCCGCATCTTCACAGCACAAATGTATTTGAAGAGCATATTTTTGGGCAATTTGGGAAAAGGCATCTATTAGTTGTTCCTGCTCTTCCTTGGCAACACTGCGCACACCGCCAAAATTCTTCTTTGTTTTTTCATACAAGTCGATAAAACTCACCACGCATTGGCTTGTATATCCAGAAAGCGCTTTTGCCATATATTGAAATCGCTCAATATGCCAGGCAATGGAATACTTGTCTGTAAGAAAGATGGGGTCATACCGCCAGCTTATCCGGTTTCTTCCCACCAGCCTAGAGAGCTGGCAAAAGGAATGGATTACCTGTTCCTTATTTGGCACATACGGTTCTATCTCTTTTCCGTAGGGCGTAATGGTAACAAACCAAAAGGTGTCAAATGCTGATAACCTCTCAATCCTGTCAAGCATGGGCAGGGGATTTTTCGTACAAAATACCATCACATCTATCACTTCCGGATTTAGCATATATTTGATCACCTGGGATGGATAATAGGGATTGCGCGCTAATACATAGCCCTCTTGAATTCGATTGTAGAACCAGTCGCTGTAATACGCAGGTATATCTGTTCTGCTGCCTGTATTTAATATCATGTCATTCTGTGCCTTTCCTTATCTATAGGAATAACCCTCTCTGCTATCTTCACATTCTTCTTATAATGCTCATTTAATTTCCTGCAAATAAAAATCATCCATGCAGCATCTTCCACTTGTATATTCCAGAATGGGAAATTCACTATATTTTTTCATATGAAGCTTTCGCATGATCATCCCTATATTCTGACGGTCTGCCGGCACGACACGCTCTGATACGAAACGTCTCGCCCATTTATCATCCAGCTCTCTGATTCCCTGTTTTGCCAGCAGGGATAAAATAGCGGGCAGTTCATTACAATCAACAGATTTTGGAATATGAACAGCATATTGTTCAGAATCCTCATCATAGGTAAGAATTGCATGTTCTTTAGAGGATTCCAGAGAATCATTTAAAATCTGGAAGGTTCTTAACATACTTTACACGCTCCTTCACCATTTCATAAATACAGTTCCAATATTCAGCCGGTACTGCACCGTCAGCATGTTCCAGTCCTTTAAATAATTGTTCTCTTTCAGGTATAAATACTTTTGACCGGATAGACTCTGGTACAAGTTTTAGATTATCTGACAAATTGATGCTTCCTACATAATTATTCACAGGTCCATCTTTTAGTTTATCGAATTCCAGCATTTTATTGCCATCATGATAACAGGAAAACAGAAAAGATAAGCCGTGGTCAAATAAAGGCGCCAGCCTATACTCATCACCTTTCTGTAAAACTTCTACATTGGCCCCATGACGATCCCTGTTACAAATCAGATAGTCTAAAAGAAACATATTATAAAAATACTCTTCCAATTCCAGTC
>CAMWWJ010000373.1 GCA_947177925.1 uncultured Lachnospiraceae bacterium | reverse complement strand
TTTAAAGAAAAAGCCTGAAAAATCAATGATTTAGGGCTTGACATTATAGGAAGGAAGGATATTAAAAAAGCGGACAACCCAAAAGGCAATTGAAGATATTGTAATCCAGTATTGGAAAATGGAAGCGGAAAATCCAACTATCCGTGAAGTGTTTAAAGAGTGGAACGACAGGCGGCTTGAGTTGAAAAAGATTTCAAACGCAACCCACTTGAGGAACACCCAAATTTTTAACAGGCATTATCAGGAATTTGGGGACAGACGTATTAAATCTATTGATGCAGATAATATTGAAGAATTTTTAGAGCAACAGATTCCACGTTACGATTTAACCGCTAAAGCATTTTCTAATTTGAAAACGGTTACAAGGGGATTCTTAAAAAGGGCGAAAAAGAGGAAATTGATAACATTTAATGTTGAAGAATTGTTCCAAGAAATAGATACCTCAGAAACGGACTTTAAAAAAGTAATCAAAGAGGATTACGAAGAGGTATTTAGTGAGGAAGAGATGACAACGATTATCGGTTATCTTGAAAATAGTCCGGACATGATGAATCTTGGGATATTGCTTATGTTTGTTACGGGAGCAAGAATCGGGGAAGTAGTTAGTCTGAAGCATGACGACTTTAACGGTAACAATTTTAAGATAAGAAGAACAGAAACAAGGTTTACTGATGAAAATGGGAAATATGTACATGTCGTAAAAGAATTTCCTAAATCACAAGCAGGAGTAAGAACAGCAATTATTCCAAAAGACTATGAATGGCTGGTAAAAGCGATTAAGCTTCAGAATCCATTTTGTGAATATATTTTTGTAAAAGATGGAAAAAGAATATCAACACAAGCTATGAGGATGCGACTTAAAAGGATATGTCAGAAACTTGATATCTATCATAAGTCACCACACAAGATAAGGAAAACGTACGGATCTATATTGCTTGACAATCATATAGATAATAAACTTATCATGGAACAAATGGGACATACGGATATCCTTTGTACGGAGGAACATTATCATAGAAATAGGAAAAGTGTTGATCAAAAAAGCTTGATATTAAGTTCCATTCCAGAGTTTAAGACAAATTGATTACCAGGTAATCAAAAGTAATCAAACAAAAAGCTGAAAAACGTTGATTTTAAGGGAAAAATCGGAGTTTGCAAGCGGGTTCGACTCCCGTTATCTGCTTTTTTTTATTACTATAATTCTGCAAAGTCAAATATTTATCATTTATTAAATATAAGCTATGAAGCTGATAGAAAGAGGGAGTATGGATTATGTGGATCAAATTGATTGTAAGTATGGTTGCCGGTTTTGGAGCCGGCGTGGGAACCGGGCTGGCGGGCTTATCAGCAGCTGCAGTCATTTCCCCCATGCTTATTATCTTTTTAGGCGTACCTGCCTATCAGGCAATCGGAATTGCGCTGGCGTCTGATGTGCTGGCATCTGCAGTTTCCGCTTATACATATGGAAAAAGCAAAAATCTGGATATTAAGAACGGTCTTGTAATGCTGGCTTCAATTCTAGTCTTTACCATGGTAGGCAGCTTTGCATCTTCCGGTGTGGAAAACGGAGTGATGGGCAATTTTTCTCTTGTGATGACAACTCTTATGGGAATTAAATTTATTGTAAAACCTGTTATGACCACAAAAGAAAACATGGAAACAAAAAGCAGGAAGAGGAAAACAATTGAGTCAATCGTATGCGGTATTTTGATTGGACTTATCTGCGGATTTGTAGGTGCAGGAGGCGGAATGATGATGCTCTTGATACTTACCGGCGTGCTTGGATATGAATTGAAAACAGCAATAGGAACCAGTGTCTTTAATATGACATTTACTGCATTGACGGGGGCAGTATCCCACTTTGCAATCGGAGGAATGCCGGATTTGTTCCTGCTGGGGGCATGCGTGGTATTTACTCTGATTTTTGCAAGGCTGGCAGCCAGATTTGCAAACGTATCAACGCCCAAGGTGCTAAATCGTGCGTTGGGAATTGTATTAACCGTACTCGGAATAGTTATGATAGTAGTAGATAAGATGGCATAGTGCAAAAAAGGCGAGCGGGGTAAAAAGTGAAGGATAAATTTTTTGATTTGAAAAAGGAAAAGCAGGACCGGATTATCAATGGCGCTTTAAAGGTATTTGCCTTAAACGGCTATAAAAGAGCCAGCACCGACGAAATGGTAAAAGAAGCCGGTATATCCAAGGGACTCCTATTTCATTATTTTGAAAGCAAGAAGGGAGTTTATATATTTATTTGTCAGTACAGCGCCAAATACCTTGCCATGGAGCTTTCCAGGGCGGTAGGAATACAGGAAACGGATTTTTTTGAGCTGCAAAAGCAGATGGAGCTTGCAAAGCTGCGGGTCATGAAGAACTATCCGTATATGCAGCATTTTTTGAACCAGGCATTTTTAGAAACGGATGAAGAAGCAGTAGCAGCTACGGAAGCAGAAATGGACTATGCCTCAAAAGTCCTGCAGCAGATTTATGCAAAAGCGGATTTGTCAAAATTCAAGGAAACAGTAGATCCTTCCATGGTGTTGAAAATGACTCTTTTTGCCCTAAATGGTTTGATGAATGATTATATAAAAAAAGAGCCTCTCATGCTGGAAGCTCTTTATGAGGAATCTGCCGCTTATCTGGATATGCTGAAGGATAATCTGTATAAGGAAGAATAACCTTTTATTTTCCCATTTTATAAACTGGATCAGCAGGATATCCGCCTCTTAGTTTCTGCATTCCCCGCTGGATGGCATCCTTTGAATCCTTCCAGTCCGCATCCTTATTGCGGTAATCAAATTTTTCAACAAGCCATGCCACATCTTCTCCCACCCGTTCCATGGACTTTTCCATAACATCAAACAGGAGTGGATAAAATTCATCCTTCTGCCTGTCATTTAACTGCTTTTCAGACATTTCCATAATATCCCCGAAATGATGCAGGCAGAGCCCTTTGCTCTGTTTCAATAGATTCTTTAACTCATCATCCTTTTTGTAGATAAAAAAGAAGGTATCTAAATATCTTTCATAGGTATCCTTAAAACGCCTGCAGATATAGCAGGAC
>CAMWWJ010000372.1 GCA_947177925.1 uncultured Lachnospiraceae bacterium | reverse complement strand
CATAAAAAGATTTTATCGGCTAATAATAATACCAAGATAAGTGATAAACATTCAGCAAAGGACATCATTCCAATGGAATATGTCAATAGCGAATGATGTCCTTATCTGAAAATAGATAAAAGAAATTAAAATTACGGAGGTGAATAACAATGACAAGTAACAGTTCTAATTCTATGCAGGTACCAGAAGCTAAGGCTGCAATGGATCGTTTTAAGACAGAGGTTGCTTCTGAACTTGGTGTAAACTTAAAAGAAGGTTACAACGGTGACTTAACTTCTAAGGAAGCTGGAAGCATTGGCGGCGAAATGGTTCGTAGAATGATCAAAAAACAAGAAGAACAAATGAAATAAATGCAGTAAATAAAGGCAGGGCGGTTTCGTAAGAAGCCGTCCTGTTTTTGGCATTGTAAAATAACTATTTGGTTGCAAGAAAAACTAAATTTAAAAGATAGGCATTGACAAATGTTTCCAATAATTGTTATAGTATATTTGTTATTATACAATTACATTGCCTACATAATTTTCAAATTGCATTGCAATTGAAAGGGATACAAATGAGGAAGCAGGGAAATTATTTATTTTATAGGAATGATAAGCACAAAAATCAGACAGGATGGTTGCTGATTTTTTGTGCTTTTTTTTGTTTTTTCGTCATTATTACAAAGGGGGGTATCAGATGATAACACATACAGGGAGAGGACAAAGGATGAATAACAGGAAAAGAACCAGAAGATTAAAAAGGGTCGTGGCACTGCTTTTAGCAGTCGTCATGCTGCCTTTTGCAGATTATGGACAGGTGCTTGCTTACAGCGGACAAAATAGTACACCTGTGCCCGGCGGGGAAGAAACGCTGGTAAGCGGGAATACAATCATTGAGCAAAATTCCGATGAAAATGACAGGGAAGAAACCGAAACAGACGGAACAGAAGCGGAAGAGATAGAAGCTGACAGCTTTACAGGCGAAAGGGCAGGTGGAGAAAATGCAGCTGACAGAGAGCCATGGGAACGGCTCAGCTTTCAAGAAGCAGAACGCATAAAGCTGACGGATCCATCAGACTATGAAGACATGACAATAGAAGCAGAAGCATATGTCATGGAAGAAGACATGGAAGTAGGGAATCTTTATGTAAATGGGGAAAGCCTGGACTTGAATGGCCATAGCCTGACTGTATATGGCACGCTGCTTCAGACAGCAGGAGAAGTTCGCCTGAATGGCGGACAACTTTTAGTGGGCGGAGATTATCGAATCCAGACAAGAGAAGAAAAGGAAGACCCGGAGCCGGAAGAAGAGCCATATCTTTATAAAGAAAGCAGTGGGCAGTTAATCATGAGGGAAGAGACCGACTATCTCTTTCTCTGCGGCAGCTTCTTTACTGACTCTGATGCCGGCCATGAAGGGAACCTGACGGCAGGCACCATGGAAGTAATGGGGGATTTCGTGCAGCTCTCCACGAAAAACAGGATGAACTTTGTGGCTACGGATACCCATAAGGTCATATTCAGCGGGACGGAAGGACAGGAAATATCGTTTCAGAGCAGCGGACTGCAGGAATCCCGGTTCGCAAACCTGGAAATCGGTTCCATGGAAGGTGCGGAGGAAGGAAATGGTGCAAAGGCAGAAGATACGGAAGAGATAGCGGGGCTGAGCATTCAGGGCTGCCCTTATGTGTCCGGGGAAGTTATCGACACCAAAAGTCGCCAGGTGAGCGGAAAAATTGGCATAAGTGGTACTACCAGTTTTGTGGATGGATATTTTGGCGGGGGCATTTATACCCTGCAGCCCATACAGATCAAGCCAAATGAAAAACTTAGTCTGGGTGGAGATGTGGAAATCGTTCAGCCGGTTTCTATTTATGGAATATTAGAAGCAAAGGAAAATGCAGTCATCACGTCAGGCAGCGTGAGCATGGAAGGCGGAAAGCTGCTGGTCGGACAGAATCTGACAGTAAGCAACAGCTACAATTCCGGGATAAAAATGTACCATGAGGATGACTATGTTTCCGTAGGGGGAAACTTTACCTATCACCCAATTTGGGAGCAGGAGATGTCAGCAGGAGTCTTGGAGATAAAAGGAAACGCAGCAATCAATAGGTGCTTCCACGCTACTGGGACTCATAAGACTATCCTGAGCGGAGACAGTAAGCAGACGGTAATTATGGCAGACGGAATGTATTTTCATGTTTTAGAGCTGAAGAACCAGAGCGAAGAAGGAGTCTATTCCGAAAAAGTCCTGCAAAAAAGCCAGCTGATCCGCAATGGCTGCAAGCTGACTTATGGAGAGATGGAAGGCAGTTATGGATATACCCTTGAAAAAGATGAGGTCATAGAAGGGGATTTCATCCTGATAGATGATACTTTGGATTTAAATGGGCACAGCCTGAGAGTCAAAGGGGATTTGATCCAGGCAGCGGGAGCTGTTGTAATAAATGGGGGATTGTTGACGGTAGATGGGGATTACCGGCAACAGAGCATAAAAGGTACAGAAGAGAATCAGGAAGGCAGCTATGGGGTAAGCACCGGCTTCCTCCAGATGATGCAAGAAGATGACCATGTGCTCATAAATGGAAATATGTATGTAGAAACCATAGCAGATACTACCGGGAAACTGACCAATGGAGTTTTGGAGTTAAAGGGAGACTTCCTTCAAAAAAGGACCAGCGGCCTGAATAATTTCAAGGCCACGGAGAACCATATTCTTTTGCTGAGCGGAACAGACAAACAGGTTGTCAGCATGGAATACAGTACAGTGGGAGGCTCCCAGCTCCAAAATCTGGAAATCCAGAACAAAAGCATACAGGGGACCATTCTGGAAAACAGGCCTTATATAGCCGGAGTGGTGGCGGATTCCCGCAATCAAGTCTCAGGGCAGATTGCCATAGGGAGCACCACGCAGTTTGAAGAGGGATACTTTGGCGGAAGTGTGTGCACTCTGCAGGAGATAACCATAAAAGGCGGGGAGGAGATTGAGATTGGAGGGGACATGGAAAGCAACCATGGAATCCTCATTTATGGAAGCCTGACAATAAAAGGAAACATGAAAGCAGGCCAGACATGGAATGCCGGAGGAATCGGCATGGAAGGCGGAAGCCTGCGGGTAGGGAAGGACCTGAC
>CAMWWJ010000371.1 GCA_947177925.1 uncultured Lachnospiraceae bacterium | reverse complement strand
CATGGCGCGGCATGACTAAAATTGCCGTCCATGGCAATTTTCCCCTGGGGTTTGGACAGGCTGTCAAGTAAAAGCGCCCTCAAAAACAATGCAGCCAATCCCCCATCCCCCTCTTTTGCTGTTTCTTCTCAAGCTCTATTCTTTGGAGGGACGTTTGAATTTACGTATTGTTTTGCAACGGTTTATGGCATTTCATAACGTTTTCTCAAAACATTTCTGCCAAAAAGCTTTTTTGTTCTCCCAAGGCATCCCCTGCTTTAGATACAAGGGGAGCTTTCGGTAACCAGTAGGAGCCGGCATTGTAGATAGAAGTCTTCCGGACCTTGGCAAAGTCGCCGGCACTTATGCACCGTATTTTGGTGCATTAGTACCGCTGCGTCTTTGCAGAGCGAGAGCGTGTCCGAAAGACTTCTATCTACAATGCCGGCTCCTACGTCCTCCCTCCAAACCCCCCCTCTCCCCAAATTTTTTGTAAGCATCCCTAAATTATACCTCAAGACCTCAAAGTATCATTCCTGCTTCTTTCAAGCCTTCTCTGCAACAGCTTTACCACCTCCATAATGGGAATGACACAAAATGCCAATGCCAGGGATACGGCATATTCTCCTGGAGAAATCACTTCAAAATCAAAGGCTGATGCAAAAAAAGGTATATAAATAACACTTGTTGTACAAATAAAAGAAACTGCCATGGCTCCCCACAAATAGATATTCTGCTTTTTTATCTTCCATATGGATTCCCTTCTGGAACGCATATTAAAGGAATGGAAAATTTCAGTCATGGACAGGGTCAAAAACGCCATGGTCATCCCATCCCTGCTATTTACTATTTCCCACCTGCCGCTTTCCATGAAATGTCCTACAAAATATGCTGCCAGCGTAATCACGGTCACTAATATTCCCTGAAAAATCACATCCGCTCCAAGCCCGTCTGCAAAAATGCCTTCTCCGGCGCTTCTGGGCTTTCTTTTCATAATGTTCTCTTCTCCCTTTTCCATGCCAAGTGCAAGAGCCGGAAAACAGTCTGTAATCAGATTGATCCAAAGCAGGTGAACCGGCTTTAAAATGGTAAAGCCCATAAGCGTAGCCGTAAAGATGGACAGTACTTCAGACAAATTTGAAGACAGTAAAAACTGAATGGACTTTCGTATATTGTCATAAATTCTTCTGCCTTCCCCTACTGCCGTTACAATGGTCGCAAAGTTATCATCCAATAAAACCATATCCGCCACGTTTTTTGTAACATCCGTTCCCGTAATTCCCATCCCTATGCCAATATGGGCGCTTTTAATGGAAGGGGCATCGTTCACGCCGTCACCTGTCATGGCAACCACTTTTCCTTTTTCCTTCCATCCGTTTACGATTCTTACCTTGTGTTCAGGCTGCACTCTGGCATAAACAGAATATTGTTCTATTTTTTCCTGAAAAGTCTTATCATCCATCCGGTCAAGCTCCGTACCCGTAAGGGCTTCCGACTCTTCCCTGATTATGCCAAGCTGTCTGCCTATGGCAACTGCCGTGTCCTTATGGTCGCCGGTAATCATCACAGGGCGGATTCCCGCTTCCTTGCATTTCACAACAGCCTGCCCGGCTTCTTCTCTTACCGGGTCCATCATGCCTGCCAGCCCCAGAAAACATAAATCATGCTCTACTTCTTTGGACTCCATTGCCTTCGGAAGCTCTTTTAAGGTTCGTTCGGCACCTGCCAGCACCCGCAGCGCTTTATCTGCCATGGCCTTATTCTCTGCCAGTATTTCCTTCTTCTTTTCCTCCGTAAAGGCTATTTCCTTTCCGTCAACAAGAATTGTGGTACAGAGCCTTACCACCTCATCAGGAGCTCCTTTTGTATATTGTATGATACTTCCGTCCTTTCTTTTGTGAATGGTGGTCATCATTTTTCGGACTGAATCAAAGGGCACTTCCCCTATCCTTGCTTCCTCTTCTTCCAAAGCCTCTTTTGCCAGTCCCAGACTGTACGCATAATTTACAAGGGCACATTCCGTAGGCTCTCCTATGGCTTTATGATTTTTGTCAAGCTTTGCATCGCTGCAAAGGGCCAACGCTTTTGCCAGAATCTTTTCTTCCCCTCTATGCTCTATGACCGTCATTAAATTTTGCGTTAATGTTCCCGTCTTATCGGAACAGATGATTTCCGCACATCCTAAGGTCTCCACTGCAGTAAGCTTTCTGATCACGGCATTTTTTTTGGACATATTGGTAACGCCAATGGAAAGCACGATTGTCACCACTGCCGCCAGGCCCTCGGGAATAGCCGCAACTGCAAGGCTTACGGCTACCATAAAAGTATCCAGCAATCCCGTCATTGTAAGAGAATCCTTCCACCTTAAAATATCTACGGAAAAGATTATGATACAAATAACTAACACCAGTAAGCTTAGCACCTTGCTTAACTGGTTCAGCTTTTTCTGGAGAGGGGTGGCAGAATCGGAGGCAGTCAATAATACATCTGCAATCTTTCCCATCTCCGTATCCATTGCCGTTGCCGTTACCACTGCGGTTCCACGTCCGTAAGCCACGCTGCTTCCCATGTAGACCATATTTTTACGGTCTCCCAAAGGAATTTCCTCTTCTGAATTCAGCTTTTCGCTGATTTTATTAACCGGCACCGACTCTCCTGTAAGGGCAGCCTCTTCCAGCTTCAGACTGGCGCTCTCTAATATTCTGGCATCTGCCGGCACCGCATCTCCGGCCTCTAATAAAATCACATCCCCTACTACCAGATCCTCACTTTTTACAGTATCTTCGATTCCGTTCCGATAAACCTTAGAAGTTGCAGAAGCCATTTCCTGCAGGGCTTCAATTGCTTTCTCCGCTTTATTTTCCTGAACGACTCCTAAAACGCCATTGATCAGTACTACTATTAAAATAATGATCACATCAGCAAAAGATTCTCCGCTAATTGCCGCAGTCATACCGGAAACAACAGCGGCAGCCAGTAAAATCAATATCATTGGGTTTATGAGCTCTTCAATGAATTTTTGTAAAAAGGTTTTCTTTTTTCCTTCCTTTAATTTATTTTTTCCATATTGCAAAAGTCTTTTTTCCGCCTCTTCTTCTGACAATCCCTTTTGATTGGAATGAACACTTTGCAAT
>CAMWWJ010000370.1 GCA_947177925.1 uncultured Lachnospiraceae bacterium | reverse complement strand
TTGATGTTCCCATATTTGCAGCTCATGTTTACAAACCTTTTATTTATTTCTTTTTATACTAAGATACCATATGGAGGGAAGATAATGGAGATAAAGACAAGACAGATAGATGATAAACCATTAACTATAATTATTGAGTATCCCATATTAGATACCAAAACCAAAAAACTGATTAAAAAAATTGAAGCTCTTGATTTTATGGTCAGTGGTAATAGCAAAGGAAGCGTTTTTCAAGTGCATATATCAGATATATACTACATGGAATCGGTGGAAAGAAAAACTTTTTTATACACGAAAGATGAAATCTATATGACGGATAAAAAATTGTATGAATTGGAGGAAATGTTAAGAGGCACAGGAATCATACGAATCAGTAAATCCTGTTTAATGAACATGGATATGCTTTATAGCATAAGGCAACTGATGAACAGTCAGCTTGAAGCAACATTGCTCAATGGCGAAAAGCTGATTGTTGCAAGGACTTATTTGAAAAATATTAAGAATATTTTAAAGGAGAGCGCATGGTGTTAAAAGAAATTCTGAAAAAAACATTTATATTCGCAGCAATCATAATTTTAGCGGTATTTTTCGTATCATTTTTGTTGATAGGAATGACGCCGGAGATAATGCTTGTGTTTGAGATTTTTATTTTGTCCTTTTTTGTTACTGTCATTCAGCATTTTATAAAGCAAGTCATATGTACTTATTTTGTTATAAATATTATGATTGAATATTTTTCTGTTTCTGTTTTTGTTTTCTTATACGGATATTTTGTTGAATGGTTTTTTAAATCAAATTGGTGGATGGCGTTTGTGTATGTGGCAATCGTATATGTTCCGGCTTATTTTCTTGATATGGTAGTTGTTAAAAGGGATATTGACTATATAAATACACAATTAGAAAGGAGACGGGAAGACAATGCTAAAATCTAGTGACAGAAAACAGTTGTTTCTGTTTTTTATCATCACAATTGCATGGACATGGGGATTTGGATTCGCCCCTGTTTTTATGGGAATAGAAGGAACCCCGTTAGGGACATTCTTATTTTATTTCGGTGGTGGTGCACCGTCTGTTACCGCATTGTTTATCGTATTTTTAACATATTCAAAAGAACAGCAAAAAGATTATTTTATGCGTTGTTTTAGTTTCCGGTATATGGGAATAAAATGGCCTATCTTAACAGTTTTATTCTTCACATTGATTTCGATTGTAGCAATTTGGTTAGGTGTATATTTATTCGGTTATGAAATGCCGGAAATGAATTATATTCATGTGATTATACAAAATCCGTTAAACCTGTTTTTGGTATTGTTCCTTTCTGTTATTTCTGGTCCCTTAAATGAAGAATTTGGGTGGAGGGGTTATGCACTGGATAGATTGTTTGTTAGATTCGGGTTTACGAGGGCTACTTTACTTTTAGGTTTTATTTGGGGGATTTGGCATTTGGCGTGGTATTTTACACCGGAACAAGCACAGTACGATTTGCTTCAAAACTCCTTATTTGATGCTATTATGTATATACCAAGTGTCATGCTTCTTAACTTTGCTGTTTCGTATGTTTACATTAAAACGAAAAGAAGTATTTTGGCAGGAGCATTGGTACATATGTTTGCAAATTTATTGGGAAGTCAGCTTCTTTCCCCATATTCCACTGAAATCAGCATGACAATTCGATATACTAAAATGCTCTTTTGCGGTTGCCTTGCGTTATATTGTATTATTTCAAAGAGATTTAAAGAAGAATACAATAAACTGTTTTATTTGTCGGGAAAATAGTCATACTTGTACTCAACAATGAATTCCTCGGTCTGACGTTCCAATTCCCCCTCTGTTAGTGAACTTTCTGTTGCTTTTGGATCTGTAGCCATGAGAGCACAAGCGTTAAAGGAAATGCAGAGGTGCTCACGCACCTCCTTTCTCCCGTTTTAACGTTTCATAATTATATTTCTCCGCCTCGGAGATATGTTCTGTCCGCAGCTCTCCATCCTGTGTGCTGAGTAACAGATAGCTGTCTGCCAGATATCCTTCCAGTTTTTCTGCCCATGCAGCAAATAAAGCACCATCATAAGGGATTCTGTCATCATCAAAGGTAAAGGAAGAGCCTGCAATCTGACGGATTTCTCCCTCCTCTGACAACCGGAACACATAATAATCATACTCACCGTACATATCCCTGTCCTCAATATGCACAGTCATAATAAAACCGTTACCGTTCCGTTCTCCCAGATAAATATTATTCCACCCCGCACGGGAAACGTGCGCCGAGTCACTATATAACGGTGTGCCATCCGCACTGTTAAAAATCACAATTCCGCTTTCCCCATCTCCGATATTTCCGGTATATACCATGATTTCTTCCAGTCCCGGGCTGTCGCCGATATCTGCTTTTTCCGTGCTGTCCAATGTATAATAGGAAGCGAGTAATTCCCCACTGTCTAATCCTGTAATTTCCTGCATGTCGGCATAAAAGGTATCCAAAGGCGCTGCGGCATAGGAAATGCCGGAGCCGTAATAGCTTTCCAGAACTGCCTCCACAATCAGACCATTCTCAAAAGTCAGAAGGAGCGGCGGATTCAAATAGGAAAACGCCTCCTCTGCTAAATCAACAAAAGAGTCAAAGGAGACTTCACCGTAGCTTGTAGTATCCATTTCCTCGTTAACAGAAAATTTACAGTTATCGGCAAAGGCGAGAAAAGGTAAATCTTCTCCCCCATCGTAATCGTAATCGTAATCGACAAGATATCTGTCAATACCTTTTGCACTGCGGGACAGGGAACGCACATAGAGTTGGTACATTCCATCAGCAATGTTTCCACTTAAAACATGTTTTGAAGTCAGCTTAGCAATCTGCACAAGTTCTGTTTCCCCATCCATATCCCCGCCAGTATCTTCATCTATGTCTCCATCTATATCCATATCGGCGTGATAAATTTCCGGGACTTTTTCTTTGGCAGGAATCACTTCGGCATTCTCCTCACTTTTATTATCCGCTTTCGGGTTTGCCGTCAATATGACTGCTACAGGCACACAGACTGCAATAATGATACCGATCACTATATGGGCGGGCTTTTTATAGCGAAGGACATTTTTTATCCTGCTGACGGTTTCTCCCTAACCG
>CAMWWJ010000369.1 GCA_947177925.1 uncultured Lachnospiraceae bacterium | reverse complement strand
ATGTTTATAAGATAAAGACTTTTTACCATATGGTTTATTATCAACGAATTATTATCCATTCTGGAAAATGTTGGAAGGCTCGGTGTACTTCTACCATCATTTTTATCAATATTGCTTTCTGAATTAAAAAATAATATGGATCATAAGAAAGAAGACAAGAATTCTGCACACAAACCATAAACCAAAAAGTATGGAGAGCGCCTCTCATTTAAGAAGTGCTCTCCATACTTTTCCTATTCTTTCCTTATCGATTACACATAACGTAACTATATGCTCACCTAAGCATAAAAATCCATCAGCTTGGCACGAAGCTCCGAATATTCCATGGGATTTATGAATCCCTGCTTTTTTAAATCCTTCAGCTTGGCAACAGTTTCCCGAAACACTTCCATCTCATCCCGAAGCTGTGTCCTTCCTTCCTTTGTAAAAGCCCCTCCCAGAATCAGCCTTTTAATATCCTCTGATTCCTTTTCATAAAGCAGGTCTTTGAATTGGTTATAGGTGCTTTCCAACGTAGGTGTCAGCACATTCAGTCCCGGGAAAAAAATCCTGTCGCTTTCTTTAAAAATAATCATGCTGCATGGCTTTTTATCAAACTGACTTCCGGTAATCTTTGTTATCTGCGAAAAATCATATCGGAATTCCGCAATTTCGTATTTGCCGTTTTCCATCTCCCGATAGCCTCTGCCGCTTACCTTTTCCGCACTTATTTTCACACTAATATGCTCTGCGGAACCAAAAAATCCCATTTTATATTCCCCAACGAATTCTCTGGAATCTTCTAATTGAAGTTCCCCCATATCCACACACTTCCATTCTCCCTAAATTTGTCCGGACATTTGCAGGGCTTGTAAACATTTGAAATATTTCCTATCTCATCCCTTCTGCAAACCCCCATCTATATTATCGTACTAAATGAGAGGGTATTTGTCAGTAAGAGTTTTTACAATTGCCTGCGCCTCTGCCACTTTTTCCTCTCCGCCTTTAATCACAAGCGCAATCGCTTCCGCAATCTTATCCATATCTTCTGTATTCATTCCTCTTGAAGTTACTGCCGGTGAACCTAAACGGATACCGCTTGTTACAAAAGGAGATTTCGGATCATTTGGTATCGTATTTTTATTGGCGGTAATATGTGCCGCATCCAAAAGTTTCTCCACTTCTTTTCCTGTCAGTTCAAAGTTCGTCAGATCCACAAGCATTAAATGATTGTCTGTGCCGCCGGATACGATCTTGATCCCTCTGTCCATAAGTCCTTTGCAAAGCGCCTGGGCATTGTCAATGACACCCTGCTGGTATTTTTTAAATTCATCCGATAGTGCTTCCTTAAAGCAGACAGCCTTGGCTGCAATCACGTGCATCAACGGCCCGCCTTGGATTCCAGGGAAAATAGCCTTGTTAAAATTGTACTTTTCTGCTGCTTCTTTGTTAGCAAGGATCAGTCCGCCTCTTGGGCCTCTCAATGTCTTGTGGGTGGTTGTGGTAACCACATCCGCATAAGGAATAGGGCTTTCGTGTAAGCCTGCTGCAACCAGCCCGGCTATATGTGCCATATCCACCATGAGAACCGCACCCACTTCATCGGCAACCTCACGGAACTTCTTAAAATCGATTGCCCTTGCATATGCAGAAGCGCCTGCAATGATCATCTTGGGCTTTGACTCCAATGCAATCCTGCGAAGCTCGTCATAATCAATAAATCCTTCATCATTTACACCATAGGGAACAATATGAAAATATTTACCGGACATATTTACCGGGCTTCCATGGGTCAGATGTCCTCCATGCGCTAAATTCATGCCCATAATCGTATCTCCCGGCTCGCATACCGCAAACTGCACAGCCATATTAGCCTGAGCGCCGGAATGGGGCTGCACATTGGCATATTCGCAGCCAAACAGCTCTTTTGCCCTTTCAATTGCCAGATTTTCCACTACATCTACACAGTCACAGCCGCCGTAATATCTTTTTCCGGGATAGCCTTCCGCATATTTATTTGTAAGGGGACTTCCCATTGCCGCCATAACAGCCTTGCTTACCCAGTTTTCAGATGCGATAAGCTCAATATGACTGTTCTGCCTTTCCTGTTCTGCTACAATGGCTTCTGCAATTTCAGGATCCACATTTTTTACTTCGTCTAAAGAATACATATTGTTACCTCCGATTTTTATGTAAAATACTACTTTTTAAAAGTATATCACAATATTTTATGAGTGAAAACCTAATTTTCTATGAAATTTAAGTGAATTTTCTATAATATTATTGACAGATAAAAAACTAATTATAAAATAGAAGAAGCATTGTTTTTGATAACATTGCCATACAAAATGAAAGCAGGTAAAAAAATGAAAAGAAACATTCTGAACTTTCTAAAAAAATATAAGCACGGCATTTTCCCCCTTTTGTATTTTCCTTTCTATATGCTAGCTTTTTCCTATCTGGAAAGAACCGTCACTACCGATTTTGCTTTGGTTCATATGCGGTTAGACGACTATATTCCCTTTGTGGAATATTTCGTGGTTCCTTATTATCTATGGTTTCCATACATTGCAGTCACGGTAATCACCTTTATCTTCCTTGACAAAAGGGACTACTATAAACTCTGTATTACACTGGGCACAGGAATGACTCTTTTTCTATTGATTTCTTTCCTCATTCCAAACGGACACGACCTGCGCCCGATTACCTTTGAAAGGGACAATATTTTTACCGCACTTATAAAAACCATGTACACCATCGACACCCCCACTAACCTGTTTCCAAGCATCCACTGCTACAATTCCCTTATGGCCCATGCTGCCATCATGGAAAACGAAACGCTGAAAAAATACAAGGGAATCCAGATTGTTTCCTTTCTCCTTTGTATTTCCATTGTTTTATCCACTGTATTCATTAAGCAGCATTCTGTTTTTGATGTATTCACTGCACTGGGGTTGTCTGTCATCATGTATCTGCTTGTTTACAAGCCTGGGGTAAATATCTGCTTAAAACATAAGAGGCAGGTTTCTTAAAGTTGGAGGAAAGGGGTTTTGGGAGGGAGGACGCAGGAGGGGGAGAGCCTATACAAGTCTTCCGGGCACGCTCTCGCTCTATGAAGACGCAGCGGTACTAACGCACCAAAGTACGGTG
>CAMWWJ010000368.1 GCA_947177925.1 uncultured Lachnospiraceae bacterium | reverse complement strand
AAGTAATCTCTATAATCCTGATATCTTTCATAATTGATCTTTAAATCGTTAATCACAGAAGTCAATATTTCCGCATAAATCTCATAAGCCCGTAATGTGTAATTTTCTTCCGACACCAAATAACCTGCCGCCACCTGTGCGATTTGATATGACAGCCCCTTTTCCCCTCCAATATAGCCATATTCTTCCTTTATGGAATTACTCAGCACCTTTTCAAATTTCTTTGGAAAATAGCCTGTTTCGCATAAATATTTTACAGCCTGCACTCCCATGCTGCATTCCTTTTTACTCAAAGAATCCATATCATTTTCTAAAAACAAATATAAGTATCCTACAGCTTCTTCTGGAGAACTAAATTCTTCTGCCACCTCCAGGCTTTCCGTAATTTCCTCATCCGCCACTATGACATATTCTTTCTGAATGTCCGCTGTGGCATTTTCATCCACATCCACTAAAACATCCGTATTGTTGCTTCTATTTATATCGTTTCCAGTGCCATTGACAGCATTTAACTGTTCAAATCCAGCAATGCCATTTGGAAGCGTATTTTCCAGAATATCAACAAGGTTCTTTTCATATACACTGGTGCCGCCCTTGGGATAATATTTTGGGTCCACCATTCCTTCCGCTACAGTTACCCCATAAGTATTTCCCCAGTTAATCAAATCCTGCACCTTATATACAAGAGCACCCCCGCTGGAAACCTCCATGCTTCCCGGCTGCTTTCTGTAATAATATTCCAACAGATCAATGGTCTTTTCCTTATCGAATTCTCCATTAGTCTCAAACTGCTGGCACAATGCCAGATAATAAATCATATCTGCTGAATCACTATCGAACATTTCCGCCAGACTGTCCGAATCCTCATAATTTTCTTCCTCAAAGGGATTGATCAGAAAACTATAATTTTTATTATCTGTTATGATAATGCATCTTGTATACATAAAACAGACAATCCCGATAATTCCAAGGACGGAAAGCATTTCAACTAAAATTACCAGACTTTTCTTACCAAATGTGCAATGTTTTTTCATACTTTTCTCCATATACTTACTAAACCAGAATACAGACTTCCCTACTCTTGTTTCTCGATTTTATATCCGATTCCCCATACTACCTTTAAGTATCTGGGCTCTCTTGGATTAATTTCAATTTTTTCCCTGATATGCCTGATATGTACTGCCACTGTATTATCTGCACCAATGGCTTCTTCATTCCAGATATTTTCATAAATCTGTTCAATGGAAAAAACTCTTCCGGCATTTTTTGTCAACAAAAGTAAAATACTATATTCAATAGGTGTCAGCTTAATAGGCTCGTCATCTATCGTAACCTGCTTTGTCTCATCATTGATTTCCAGTCCGCCTGCCCTGTAAACATTTTTGGTTGCCTCCACCATATTGCCAAGCTTTGTATAGCGGCGCAGATTGGACTTTACCCTTGCAACCAGTTCCAGAGGATTAAAAGGCTTCGTCACATAATCATCCGCCCCCACATTCAGACCAAGAATCTTATCCGCATCCTCCGACTTGGCAGAAAGAACAATAATGGGAATCGTACTGAATTCCCGAATCTGCAAAGTCGCATGGATTCCATCCAGTTTGGGCATCATCACATCAATGATCAATAAATGTATTTCCTGCTCCTTTAGAGCCTTAATTGCCTCTTCGCCATCAAATGCCTTAAAAATCGTATACCCTTCCTGAGTCAGATAAATGCTGATTGCATCCACTATATTTTTATCATCATCACAAATCAAAATATTTGCCACATTTTTCACCTCCCTGAAATGTGCTGCATTTCTGCCGCACCTTACATTTACATTGAACCATATAGAGCTTAGGAAAAAAGTATCAAAATAGTTAAAATTTTCTTAATTTACCAACTCCTTAATCCGCATAAAATCCAAATATATTGAAACACTAATAATGCTACTTTCCATTAAGAAAGGAGATTTTAATTATGGGAAATAAAGCTTTAAACTGTATTGCGCTTACTTTAGTGATCATAGGCGCAGTGAACTGGGGACTGGTTGGCTTCTTCAATTTCAATCTGGTCTCACTGATTTTAGGAAATATGACATGGTTGTCAAGAATCATCTATGCCCTTGTGGGCATTTGCGGCATTTATCTGCTGACCTTCTATAATTTCATAGGCAACAGCAGTAATGCCTGACCGGGCTGATATGCCTACTTCAGCATAATAAATGCTCCCAAATTACCTCGTTTTCCCATAGAGGCTCTATGGGAAAACAAGTAATCGGGATTATGGCAGGTACATATGTCTGTAGTCTGTATGTTTTCGTTCTTCACTCCCGCCTCTTCCAAAATAAACCGGTTTGCCTTCCATAAGTCCAACTGATATTTTCCATTTTCCCCGGGAAATAAAATCTGTTCCAAAACCTTCCGGTTTCCCAAAAAACATTTTTCCATCTCTGCTGCCACATCTTGGCTTACCTCATAACAGTCCCTGCATATGGACGGTCCTATGGCACATAGAAGCTCTTCCGGCTTAGAGCCAAATTCTTCCTGCATTTTTTCCACAGTTTTTCCGCCAATCCGCCCAACAGTTCCCTTCCATCCGGAATGGGATAAGCCAATTGCTTTTCTTACCGGATCCACGAAATAAAGCGGCACACAGTCCGCATAAAAGGTAGACAATACAAGATTCCTTTCCTTTGTAATGAGGCCGTCAATATCTGAATAATCCCTTTCTCTTGTAAGCCCCTTTCCCATGTCCTCCTTTGTAACCACCCGGATATTGGTTGTATGCGTCTGGTCCGAACATACAAATGCTTCCGGCGAAACCTGAAACACCCTGCCGATCCGTCGGAAGTTTTCCATCACATCCTCTTCCCGGTCTCCTCTTGTAAAACTTACATTCATGGAAGCATATATCCCCTTGCTGACCCCTCCCAGACGTGTAGTAAATAAATGGCGTACACAGGAAATTCCCTCAAGCATGGGAAATGTTAAATATTCCATGTCTCCTGTCTTATTTTGTATCATTACCGGTTCTTTCTCCTGTCTGATCACCGGATATGTTTCTTTTCTCATCACCCTTCTCACTTTCCTTTTGATCATTGCTGCACTTTTCATTTTTTCCCCTGATGCCAAAACGCATTTTCATACCAGGTAATCTCTTC
>CAMWWJ010000367.1 GCA_947177925.1 uncultured Lachnospiraceae bacterium | reverse complement strand
TGCTGCAGCAATTTTCGTAATTGGGGTGACCATTGGTTTAAATACCAGTTAGGCATTTGCAAAAAGTGCCGAAAATATTCCGATTCTCGGCACCATTGCCAAAGTATTGACCATACGTGACTATGAATCTGAGGATAATGTGAATATAAGCATTGAGCAGCCGGAAATTGTTGTGGATGGCAATCAGAACGCCCAAACAGACTCCAAGGAAGAGGCAGGAACATCCCCTGCAGATACGAAAGAACCGGAGGCAGCTTCTTCTACAGAATATGTGGCGGACGTGAATGCTGCCATTGAAAAAATCGTCTCCGATTATAAGGCAGATGCTACAAAACGGATTGAAGAATACAAACAAGCCTTTTTAGAAACAGGCGGTACAGAGGAAGAATGGCTGGAACGTGGAGCTGATATTGATGTATCTTATGAGATCAAATACCAGTCCGACACTGCCCTTTCTCTTGTGCTCACTACAAATGAAAGCTGGGTTTCCGTCTATGGACAGCAATACTTTTTCAACATGGACCTGGTAAACGGAAAGGATATTACCTTAGAGGAACTGCTTGGAGAAGATTACGTGGAAAAAGCCAATGCAGTGATTTTGGAACAAATCAAGCAGCGAAGTGAAACAGAAGGATATGTATACTGGGGCTATGAACAGTACAACAAGGAATATTTTGAAGCCAACCCCGATTTTAGCATGGAGGACGAAGGGTTCAAAACGGTAGGCCCCGAAACAAAGTTCTATATAAACGAAGCCGGAAATCCGGTCATCGTATTTGACAAATATGAAATCGGACCCGGCTATATGGGCAGTCAGGAATTTGAAATTGAAAAATAATAAGCAGCCATCTGGCTTCTGGAAGAAAATTCGTGGGTTTTTAACAACTCACGAATTTCTTCTTTGGAATAAAACTTTGCGGCAATCTCCTCGTTTTCCGATGTATGGTCGGAAAAATCACCTTCTACCTCCACATAGGCAATGTATGTTTTAATGTCGGAAATTCCTACTGCCGAATAAGAAGGAGGCAGAATCGTCTTGATTTCCTTTACGGAAAGCCCGGTTTCTTCATACAGCTCCCGCCTGATACATTTTTCAATGGTCTCATCCTCTTCCATCATGCCGGCACAAAGATTAAAAATGGTTTTGTTGATGCCCATGCGGAATTCCTGTAACAAAAGAAGCTCATCCCCTCTTGTTGCCACGATGGAAACGCCGCTGACACCCTTTCCCAAATCTTCTTTGGAATTAAGCTCCTTGCGGCTGACGATTTCATACTTTTTCTCCCTGCCCGCTTTATTTAAATAAGTAAGCTCATAATTTTTTAAATATTTTCCCTCTCTTACCTTTTTTAACTCTAATAACTTCATGATTTGCTCCTGCTTTCTTATTCTGTGAAAAGTCCCCTGCATTTCTCATGGAGAGGCGCCGCTATTTTCTTTCTTGTAAGCTCTACAAGTCCAAGTGGTGTTATGTCAACCAATGTAGTGGGAACAGGGTCTTTTCTGCATTGTTCCCTGAAAAAAGAAATCAATTCTTCTTCCTTTGCTTTTTCCTCTAAATTGATGAAATCCACAAGGATAATGCCAGAAAGATTCCGAAGACGGATCTGTCTTGCCGCTTCCATGGCCGCTTCCTTGTTCACCTTCACATGCATTTCCTGCCGTTTCTTTTTATCGGTGCATTTTCCTGAATTCACGTCAATGACCGTCAGTGCTTCGGTAGGCTCAATGACCAGATAGCCTCCGGATTTTAACCAGACCTTTTTTTTCAGGGCTTCCTCTAATTTCCCTTTTAATCCGTACAGGTTTTGCAGGGGAAGCAGTTCATCCTGATAAAAGGACACTTTTTCAGAAAGCTCTGTGTCCAAAAGCTGCCTGTATATGTGTTCATCATCGGTAATAATCCGATTGATATGGGTAAAATACGTATCCTGCGCCTTTTTAACGGCAAAGGGTTTTTCCTGATATAACAAAGTAAAAGGCTGCCTTGTCTTTGCCTTTTCCAAAAGAGCCTTCTTTTTTTGCTCCAGATTTTCGATTTCTTCCCACAACAGATGTATGGTTTCTTCCGTGAGATTTCCGGCATTGGTACGGAAAATCAGGCCAAACTCCCCTGCCTGGTTTCCAAAAGGCCCTGCATCCAAGGCACTCTTTAAAAACTCTTTCTGCTTTTTGGAAAGCTTATTGGAAAATCCCGTTTTCCGGCATTCGGTAGACAATACCCCATAGGTGCCGCTAAAAGTCAGATTGGTAGTAAGCACCGCATCCTTTGTTTTGACAGGCTCCTTTTCCACCTGCACCAAAAGTTCATCTCCCTGGGATAAACCGCCATTATATATACGGTTCAGCAAATAAGGCTCCCTTTTCGTCTCCAAGGATAAAAAACCGATAGCTCCGGGCTTATATTCCACGAAAGCCGCATTCAGGTTCTTTGCGATATTCCGGATCTTTCCAATATAAATATTGTTTAAAATACCGCATTCCCTTCCTTCTTCATCCAGCTTTGCAATATCTGCCTGAATCAAAGTATTCCCTTCTAAATAAAAGCTCATGGGAATTCCCTGTATTCTGGTAAAAACCAGCTTGTTTTCATATGCGGTAAAATCTTCCTTTTCTTTAAAGGGCGCTATCATAATCGTTTCTACATCTCGCTTCCTACTGCATCTAAGGGAACAAATTCCGGTTCTTCTGCCGTTCCCAAATTGGTATACGTATCTTCCCTTGTAATAATAAAATCAAACTCCGAAGGAACCTGCCCGTTTTCCTTATAAAATGCCTCCATTACAAGAGCAGGCTTAATATTTCCCGAACTGCTGGCATCTACCAGCATATAAATCTGCCCATCCCTTATGGAAAGCTCATAAATATAAGGCTTTAAATCCAGCTCTTTTTCGCTTTTCTTTGTTTTCTTCACTACCAGGATCTGTTCCTTTAAAAAGAATTCCGGCAGCTTTTTCTCATAATCAAAGGAAGGCTCATGCCCCTTCCGAAAAGCCACCAGATAACCGGCAGCCGCCACGCTTGCCATGGCATTTCCGGCATTTTCCGGCAGTTTCTTCACACTTAAAATGTCAACGCCTTCCACCATGACCTGATTCAGCCTTTCCATCATCAGTCTGCTGTTCATGGGATCATTTATTTCAATCT
>CAMWWJ010000366.1 GCA_947177925.1 uncultured Lachnospiraceae bacterium | reverse complement strand
GAATCCAACCGGATTGACGTGATGGTGGAAAATTTATCTGCTATGGGCTGTGACATTACCGCAACAGAGGACGGCATGATTGTTCATGGAGGATCTCCATTGAAGGGAGCCGTTATTGATTCCAAGCTGGACCATCGGATTGCCATGAGCTTTGCCATTGCCGCTTTATGTGCGGATGGCATTACGGAAATAAAGGACAGCCAATGTGTGAATATTTCCTATCCTGCTTTTTATCAGGATTTGGAACGCCTGACAAAATAATGTCTGACAAGAAAATTATTGCATGATATATCGGCGGATATCCGTATCCCGCCATGGAAAAAGCACCCTGCTTTTGCAAATACACACAAAAGCAGGGTGCTTCTTTTTCATTTTCCTAATACTATATTATTTCACATTGGAACTAACTGTATCATAGACTTCAATTCTTGCTGCATCCATTTCCGGCATCCCGATAAAGATTCCACCATAGGAAAATACATTTTCCTCCTTTGCAATACGGACAATCTCTACAAATGCGTGGATGACTTCCTTTGTCCAGATTGTCAGGTAAACCTCATATACTGTACCGATTTCCAAAAGAGTATCACAGGTAAAACCTACTCCCGTCTTGGAAACATTCTGCACATCAATGATAACTTCGCTGGCGCCATCTGTTTTCTTTCCACTGAGGCGCTTAATAATCAATTTCGAAACCAATTCCATTCTTCTGCTTTTTCTTTTTTCTTCCATATGTAACCCCTTTCGAGTAAATTTCATATTCTATTGTATTTTATCCTACTTTCTGTAAAAAAGCAAGCCTGCATGAAATGCAGTTTGTGTCAAGTAATCGTTGGCACTTTTTCTTTTCTTTTTGATGTTTGACTATTTTCCTTTTTTTCTGACAATTCAAAAGCTATTTTTTCACTTTTTATCTATGGTGTTTTTTAATAGCAAAAGGTGGCTCTGAATGCTTTCCTTGATGCTGTCTGCAGCGCATCCAGCAACGGCATGTGATGGCTGATCTTATCCACATAGGGATTTCCCTTTCCATCTTTTTTCGGGGTTTTTGCTGCGCTCAACGTCTGGATGATCTCCTTCATCTGCATTGTAAAGATCAGCCCGTCTGTATACCTCTCTATGGTATCTATGAGCTCCCGGTTTTCCTTCCGGTACAGTGCTTTCGCCATGTTGTTCGCTCCATTTACCGACCAGCGCATCCTCCGGTGCTTCATCCGCAGGGTTACCACGGTACAGTTCTGGTTCTCCTGTACCCCCATGTTTTTATATACGATCCCTTCCGGCGCTTCCGGTATCTTTACTCCTCTCTTTTGATAGGGGAGCAGCCCGTCCCTGTTATTGCTTAGATAGGCATAGAGCTCAAGTGCCCTTTTGCTCCGCTTGTCTGTTCCATCACTGCCTGCAACACTGTCTGCATAAATCTGTATATACTCCAGCATCTCATCTGTTTTTTCCGCATCAAACAGCTCCCTTATTTCCTTCTGTGCCTTCTTGTCCCTGATCTTGCGCAGGATTTCCTGATAAATGTGGTAACGGTCCAGCTGGAAGATGGTTTCCGGGTCATACGGCTCTTTGATCCAGCTCCCTCCGTCTCCATTCAGTATCCTCTGCCCGATCTCATCCACCGCATATTTTTTCTCTATCACTGCCTCCCTCTTTGCATGGAATTCACTGCTTTTCTCCATGCCGGCAAGCATCGTCTTGTTTACCAGCCTGCTCTGGTCCTTGCTCCCGGCTTCCCATCCTTCATACATCGTGAATACTTTCATTTCCTGTTTTTTCATCTTCCTGTGCTCCTTATCCTGCATGGACAGCCATACACCGTCCATCTCCTCAAAAAGTACGGGCAGGATTTCCTTTCCCTGTGCCTGTCCGGTTTCCATCTGCTTTACGGCATGGTCCTCTTCTTCGCTGATCCGCTCCCCCAGTTTCTGCACCAGATTCCATGCCCCGCCATGGCTGATGCTCTGTCCACAGGTGCTGCTTATAGTCTCTGCTGTTACCCGGTAAGGCGCTTCCGTGACGGTCATGGCTATCTTTTCCGCAAGGTTCGTTGAAATCATCCCGATCTTATCCATGTGCATTGCTTCATCCAGCAGATAGACATATGCGTTCTTTCCGTCTTGGAGCTTTGTCTGATATACTTTGCGGGAGTATGCCACTTCTCCGTAGACCGTCTTGATCGTAGTGCTGCGCCTTCCCTTATCCCTGTACAGGTTTTTGTCCCTTCCTTCTGCCAGTTCTGTATCATAACTCTCCAGCATGATCCGGGCGATCTCCCTTCCCAGTTCACAGACATATGCAAAAACTTTCTGCTCCAGAGTCTTGAAAGATACCAGCTTTTCCTCTACAATAGATTTCATCATACAGTCTCCTTTACGAGTTTTCTTCGTCGTTAACATCATAAAGAAAAACTGTATGGTTGGGAAGTAGGGAATTTCTCTGCTTCCTTTTTATTTCAAGAATAATTCCTATCTTTGCCAATAATAATTATACACTAACTAAAATGCAAATCATGTAGAATAATGCCAAAACATATGATATAATTTTCACGTTGTCCTACCGATACCTGGCAACGGGAGGAGGTGTTTAGATGGAAATTGCAATCTCTTTCTTAGTGACTGTCGTGGGTGGTGTGGTTTGCCACCTCATCACCAAATGGCTTGACAGAAGCGATAAGGACAACAAATAGCCTGGTGGGTGCTTTGCCACCATAAAAGAAAAGAAGAATCCCTCAACTGTGTCACCTCACAGTTGGGGGATTCATCCTTTGTCCAGATGGACTTGCAATCTCTTTTGCCTATTGGCATTATAGCATATGCAATTCTGGTTTTCAATATACTTTCTCTATTTCACTTATTGAGTGAAATAAAGAAAGTACAGAAAATGCTGTAACTAAGCGGCGCAAGGCACCGTGAACAACCATTGGATGAATCATTCAGGATAATTAATACTTTCTGCAAGAATTGCAACAAAATTTGTGGTGCCACCCAAATCATTATCAAAATGTCCTTGTGCCATAGGTAAACCACAAAAACTGATTTTTGTTCCTTCGTAAATTTCCTGACTTATAATATCTTTTTCGTTTCCTACTTCAAATATAATAACTCCATGTCCATCATTATCATATGCTAAAATCATCATTGTTTGCATATCAGTA
>CAMWWJ010000365.1 GCA_947177925.1 uncultured Lachnospiraceae bacterium | reverse complement strand
GAGCGGGGAAATCCGGGCAGTATCTATGGCGGAAAAAAGGGTATTAGAAGCCAAAAAGCTGGGATTTACCATCTGTGTGCTTCCCAAAAGCAACAGGATGGCCCTGACGGAAATAACAGGAATTGAGTTAATTGGTGTGGAAAATGTGCAGGATGTGGCAGATTTGGTCTAAGATTATAGTGTTTCGAAAGAAAAAATGGAATAAAGCAATATAGTGTTATCTCTCATCAATATAATTGTAGAAAAGAACAAGAAAAGACAATATAATACAAACATGTCTAGTACAACTAGACATTGCTAATTAGCAATTCCGGAAGAATTCCCCTTTTACACAAACAGGAGTCTCAAGGTTCGTACCTTGGGACTTTTGTTGTATAAGAGGATAAAAAAATGAAACAATAAGGGACATAGAGACAGAGAGGTGTTTTGTGAAAAGAGCAGGGAAAATAGCATTTTTTTTCATAGTGTCAGTCATACTGTTAAATGTGCTGAATAAGATTTTCATACCTAAATGGGAAGAGGATGGATTGTGGGAACCTGCTACCCGGATCATTGACGGGTTTTATGCGGAAGAAGAGAATACTATAGATATCATCTACTTAGGAAGCAGCAACAGCTTTTATGATATCAACCCGTTAGTCGTTTATGAAGAGCAGGAAATAACAGGCTATGTGTTGGGAAGCGGTGAACAAAGGCTGTTTACCTCCTTTTACTATTTACAGGAAGCATTGAAGAGCCAGAAGCCAAAGGTAGTGGTGTTGGAGGCATTAGGCTTGTTTTATGATGGAAAGGGAGAAGAAGAGCAAAGCCGGAAGGCATATGATTATATGAAGTTTTCAGGTGAAAAGATACATTCCTTAAAGGCAGCGGTAGAAGCAAAGGAAGATATTTTTTCCTATGTGTTTCCCTTTTCCAGATATCACGCAAGATGGAATGCCCTGAATGAACGGGATTTTCTATATCCTCTTTCTGATAAGCATTATTCCCTCAAGGGCTATGCCTATTCCGAAGAGGTGGCGGAAGGACTTCCCTGCTTTGATATGGAGCAGATTCTCCATCCGGGCATAGCAATTGGAGAAGTAAATGAGTATTATTTTCAGAGAATTCAGGAGGTTTGCGAAAAAAACGGAATTACCCTGCTGTTGATTAAGACACCGAATATCGAATGGGGAATGTTCGAGCATACGCTTACAGCAGAACTGGCAGAAAAGAAAGGCATTCCCTTTTATGATTACAACACATTTATGCATGAACTTGACATTTGGGAAGAAACCTGCTTTTTGGATGGGGCTCACCTGAATTATATGGGAGCTGAAAAATTAAGTTCTCATTTGGGGGCGGTGGTTGCAGAGTGTATGGAAGAGATGCCGGAAAAGGATGAGAAGACGAGAATGTGTTGGGAGGAGGATTTGGAGATGTATAGGGAGAAAGTGGCGGAAAAGGAGTAAAGAGATATTTTTTAGCATATCCCACCAAAAGATGCTCCATATCTGAATAAATTAAACTATAAAAAAACCTTAAAAACCTCATATCTACAAGGTTTTTAAGGCTTTCCCAGCAGGGGAAGAGGGAATCGAACCCCCGTTAACGGTTTTGGAGACCGCCGCACTACCGCTGTACTATTCCCCTATAAATTGACTCTTTTTGCCACCGAACTGTATTATAGCACAGTATAAAGTGATTTAGCAAGTAATTTTTTCAAAAAATATATAGTGTGAAAAATATATAGTGTTTTTAAAGAATAAAATCATTGACAATGCGCATAATACGTATTATGATATAATCAAATAAACGGATGGTATCAAGTAAAGCAAAAAGGTTCACACCACCAATACAAACACCCGACTAAGCCTGGAAAAGTTACAATTCCAGAACATGGAGGGGATTTGAATCCCGATACAGTAAAATCAATTATGAAACAAGCGGGGCTTTAAGCCCCATTTGCTCAATCTATATAAATGGAGGTGAATATATTGAAATTAATTTATCCGGCTGTATTTAAGCCTTTTACAGATCAAAGCGGTGGATATGTGGTAGAGTTTCCGGACTTACCCGGTTGTGTAACAGAGGGAAAAAACTTAGAACAGGCTATTGAAATGGGGATTGACGCAGCCAGTGGTTGGATATTAGGAGAACTTGAAGATGGAGAGAAAATTCCACATGCTTCCGACTATTCTGAAATAACTGCTGAAAATGGCTGTATGATAAATATGTTATTATTAGACATTGATGCCTATGAAGAAAAATATGGTGAAAAAGCTGTAAGGAAAAACCTTACTATTCCTGCATGGCTGAATACTTTTGCTGAAAAAAATAATATTAATTTCTCTAAACTTTTACAAGAAACATTATTCTCAATGGCACAAGCAAAATAAATATAGGGAGCTGCCCATAGGGCAGCTTCTTTTTGGGCTTCCCATCGTACCATTACCAGATGGAAATGGAAGAAGAGCAGATAGATATCTATATATCACAAATAAAATAGTGGCAAGAACACAAAGCATTTGGAGAATAAATATCCAGATGCTTTTTCTTTTTTATAGAGGTAATCGGTAAAAAACTTTTATAAATTATTCAGGGCATGAAACAAAATCCTTCTATTGGAAAATCTTATACGGATGTTGATGAAATGATGAAGGAGCTGTTAGTTTGAAATATACAATAAAGCCTACTGTTAAGTTTCAAAAGGATTTAAAGGGGGTACAAAATATTATAAGAAGTTTAAATATGGCCGTCGGCATATAAACCTTCCACAAAAGCGAATAAATCCCCACACTTGTCCATAAACTATAATATCTTTGAATAGTATTGGAGGTAAATCATGGCAAGAGGGCAAAGAAAAACCATCGAAGAAAAAATTGAAGCAAAGGAAGAAGAGATTCGTCTTTTGAAGATAAGAATAGGCAAAGAAGAGGATGAACTGGAAGCCTTAGTTAACGAGAAAAAAATGAAGGATATTGATTTGCTATACAAATTTATTTCCCAGGCCAATTTAAGTGCGCAAGAGGCTACAGGAATACTGGAAGAACATCTTCAAAGCAATTATGAAGAAACTGCATAGAGAATGTAAAAAATCAGGAAAGATGAGAATCCTGTTTTTGAGAGACCTGTTATGATAAAGAAAATCATGGCAGGTTTTTTTGTGACGGGAGAAGAATATATTAGGGG
>CAMWWJ010000364.1 GCA_947177925.1 uncultured Lachnospiraceae bacterium | reverse complement strand
CCGTAGTAAACATGGTCTTAAAGCCTGTTAAATGGGTGCCGCCCTCCGCATTATAAATATTATTGCAGAATCCAAGCACATTTTCATGGAATTCATTTACATACTGGAAAGCAGCTTCCACAGTCACGCCTTCGCTCTCCCCGGAAAAATAAATCACTTCATGGATAGTGTCCTTGGATTTATTCATATCCTTGATAAATCCGATAATTCCTTCCGGCTCATGAAAGGTAATGTGCTCGATTTCTTCTCCCCGTCGGTCTTCAAATTCGATCGTAAGCTCCGGATTTAAATACGCGGTTTCATGAAGCCTGCTCTTTACTTCCGAGCCTTTGAACCTGGTCCGGTCAAAAATGGTATCATCGGGCAGGAAATTGATTTCCGTACCGGTTTCCCTTGTCTTACCAACAACGGGTAAAAGCCCGTCCTCCAGTTCAATTACCGGAACCCCTCTTTCGTATTTATCCTCATAAATAAACCCTCCCTTTTTGACCCGCACAGTCAAAAAAGTGGAAAGGGCATTGACTACCGAAGAACCTACTCCGTGAAGCCCGCCGCTTGTCTTATAGGCGGAATCATCAAATTTTCCTCCCGCATGTAATGTGGTAAATACAAGTCGTTCCGCGCTCATGCCCTTTTCGTGCATTTCAACGGGGATTCCCCTGCCATTATCGGATACGGTTGCGGAACCATCCTTTTCCAATGTAACATAAATATGTGAACAAAACCCGGCCAAATGTTCATCTACCGAGTTGTCTACGATTTCATATATTAAGTGATTTAATCCCTTGGTGGAAACACTTCCAATATACATACCCGGTCTTTTACGAACGGCTTCCAGTCCTTCTAACACGGTAATGCTGGAGGCATCGTATGTATTCTTGTCTGACATAACCTTTTTCTTTCCCTTCTTAAATCCGCATTCGGGATTGTTTTTTTGCTGTTTATGGTACTTGAAATTGCCTGAAATAATAGGGTATTTCTGGAATTTCCATAAGTACACAGAATGTATTATAGCATAAAACCTTGGGAAATCAAAGAAAAAAAGATGGAAGGATTTCATAAGAAAATTTTAAATGTTTGAATATCAGGACGTAGGAGCAGCCATATCCGATAGTAGCCTTATGGGCACGCTCCCGCTCTGCAAAGACGCAGCGGTACTAACGCACCAAAGTACGGTGCGTAAGTGCCGGCGACTTTACTTTTCCCCGATCTTGTATCGGGGACTTTCCTTATAGGCCCATAAGGCTACTATCGGATATGGCTGCTCCTACTGGGTATTGAAATTGTATAATGGCATGGAAATGTCTCTGCTTTTAGTTTTTTACTGCAATGTATTTTTGTTTTTTGCTATTTGGCTTATCTGGAATTGTCATTACAAGCATTTTATCTGCTAATAATGGTTTTAAATGTCTCTTAGCAAAACCTTGTTCGTCCGCATACCCTAAATGAGCTGCTATCTCTTTTTTGCTCTTAGGTTCTGAACAATATTTCAAAATCTGTTTTTTAATATCATCTTGGGTTGTATCTTGGGTTGTATCTTGGGTTGTATCTTGGGTTGTATCTTGGGTTGTATCTTGGGTATTTAATCCACGAAACATTACCATCACTTCACTGGAACTTACCTTATATTCTGCCATTCCAATCCCATGTTCTTCACAACTCTCCCGAATTTTCTCAATTCCTCTGCCCCATGCTTCAATATAACCGGAACGGAAGAATGTGTTTGCAATCAAAGGATTGTATGCTCTTGAATTATGCTTATTCAATAAATTTTCAACTGTCCAGTCATCTGGGAACACACACTCATTTCCAATATAAATCCTGTCTTTATATACACTTATCTGTATTGGAATAAGAGTTGCATAATTCTTGTGAACAATCGCATTATAAATCGCTTCTCTTAGTGCTTCTTTCGGGTATGGATAGGTTTCCACACGCGTAACATCTTCGTAAGAAATTTCGGCTTTTAAATATTTTGTGAACAGCAAATCTATAACCTTGTCTGCTTGAGATATCAGTGAACCATGCACTTCGTCCTGATAACGCAAGTCTGAATCCGTCTCAAAATATCCAATTTTGATATAAGAACCAAAGACCCAGCGTTCCGGATCATGATGAAAAAGAAGAATTCCGGCTCTGTTAATTACTCCATTCTCCATAAGTCTAAGATGATTTAATAATTCACCTTTACTTAAATTCACATCCTGCCTGCTCATTCTCTTGCTGCGAACTGCCTGCTCCTTAAATATATCAAAACTATCATTTCTAAAATCATCAGCCCTCACATTATCAATTGGTACACTGTCCCATGACACTCCTGTTTTCTTTAACAAAAACTGACTAAGAGCCGCTCCGGTCAGATGTTGTTTTGTGCTGCCTGTACGATAATGATATTCTCCTTTGTAGGACACAGGATAAGTATTAGGCGACACCACAATTTCTATATAATCCTTTCCGTCTTCTGTGTGAAGATTTACATCTGCAATAATTCCAAGGAAATTGCTGATCTTATTAGGAATATCCTCTAATAATTTTTTTGCATTATCAATACCGGTAAGAATTCCGTTATCGTTTTTTCCAATGTAAATTGTGCCACCTTGTGCATTTGCAAAACCGCATATCCATTTTAAATACTCATCCCGCCATGATTCTTTCCATTCTATGTTTTGGCTTTCTTTTGACATCCAAAACCTCCAACATCAGTTTAATGTTATTATTATTTCCTGCCCCAGCTCTTTCTAAAGCTTTTTCGTCACTGCAATCGCCAGAGAACCAGGCCCGATATGGCAGGCAATGCTTAAAGACAAAGGATCCATATGGATTTCATATCCCGGAAATTTTTCTGCAAGCTCCTTCTTTAACAATTCGGCAGCCTCAATGTCCTTGGTATAGGCTATCTGCAGCCTTACGCCTGGCTCCTGTCCGTCTTCTGCAAGCCCTCCGAACCGGTTCTTGATATCGTTTTCAATGGCCGTCATCATAATGGACTTTCCCTGATTTTTGGTACGGGCTTTTGCAAAGGCATCCAGCTTGTCTCCCTGTATCTGCAGAACCGGCTTTAATTTTAACAAGGTTCCAAGAGCTGCCGCCGCAGGGGTGATCCGACCGCCCTTTTTCAAATAATATAAAGTATCCAACATAATATAAATACTGGAATTGAATTTATCC
>CAMWWJ010000363.1 GCA_947177925.1 uncultured Lachnospiraceae bacterium | reverse complement strand
TGTCAGACAAAAGATTGCTGCTGTATGTGTAAGTTGTTATTTCATAACCGATACCACAGGATTGCAGGCTGTCCTTTATGATTTCCTCATGCAGCATGACAGCTTCTTTCTCGTCATCACATATGGCAATCCGTACCAATACTGTCACCTCATTTCTTTTATACTCCTCTATATTTTTTATGATTTTCCCGAGCGGAATACACTTATCACCCATTAGGCTCTATTATATTTCGTCAAAAAGAAATACTCAAGTCTGAATACAGAATATTATAAAGCAAAATCCCCCATTAATTATACAACAGAAAATTTCCTGTTTTTTGTCGTATAGAATGAAATTACTATTTTCAGTGAATGAAAAGCATAAAACAACCACAAAAAGAGCCTTTGCAGCTCCTTATCATTTTCCCATCATCTTTTTACCTCCTTACGCATACACTATTTGGCAAAACCCCCTATACTTTTTGGCAAAAGAACCCCAGAACAAAAGTTCACCCACTCCCGAATGTAAAAATGCCCCTAAAAACACAAGAAAATAATGCAACTTTCAGACCTATGTAGTGGAAGAAATGCCGTATTTACGGGCTTCGTGGGCTTTCCGCAACTTTATCCACCGGAAACTAAGACACCTTTTGATGCTAGTGTAATCGCTCCCGTCACGAGGCTATATTTCGACTGTTGTTTCAACTCATAATATTTAAATCAAAACATCCCCTTTTAATACATTTCAATTTCATAAGCACACCAAAAATAGATTTTATAACATTCTCGTCTCTATCACGTTACCAGCTTTTCCATCATTTAAAACATCAATTACCTCAATATAGCCTATATCAAAGTGTTCTGTAAACGGTTGTAAAATAGGAAGCATATCAGATAAATATGGATCGCCAAATGGATACGGGTACGCATCGGGAGTATGTTCTGTATCCGGGCCGCAAAAGAATACATAACTTTTTCCATCACTAACACTACTTTTAAAACAAACTCCATCATAATGTTTGCTTCTCAAATACTCTGCGATTACTTGTGTCGCAGCATAATCGTAAGAGTGATCTTCCACTTCATCATCAACTAGCATTGTAATTTCATTTACAAAACTTTTCAGAAATGAAGATATCCACCGCCCATCATGGTCATAATCATCTTCGAAAATGCTTCCAGCCCAATAAAAAGAACTTCTTGAGAAATCAATAATCTGTAACGAATCCTTTAACTTAAACTCAGCTATAACTGCCCTTTTTCCATTAAGACAACACTCAGAGAACGCAGTGTCCTTGTCTTCTGCAACATATAAATAGGATATTCCCGCAGGGCTCATTCTATTTGTCTTTGCTTTACTATACGGTGCAGGACCCATCTCTTTATATGGATCTATTCCCGTGATATCCTTAATAGAATTATCCTGCTCTCTCGCACGATAGAATACCGTATCTATATAGATATCCATAATAAAATCATAAAGATATGTGTTTATCTTTTCCAAGCATTTGTTGCGAATTTCAAGACCATCTACTTCGAAAACCTATTGTAATGTTTAATTGTATTCTTAAATAACTCCCAATTGTAATAAATTTGCGTTGCCTCTTTTCCATCTGGTCCTAAATACATTTCGTCTTCATTATCGTACATAGCCCCGGTTCCTTCATCTATATATTCATATGCTTTTTCTAAACATGAACACATATACTCTCCTAATGTTATTGGTGATATTAGTGATACATTATGCGAACCACAATATTTGCACTTTCCCACAATACTGCTATTTTCCTGAATATATTTTTTAATCGCTTCGTTTAAAAAACATTCCTCACAACAATATGACATATCTAAATCTCCCCTCTTTTACAATCAGCAATAGCAATATTCAGCATCAATCATATTTGAATTTGATTGTAACACAGCCTACATATATAAAGTACCAAAAACTACAAATTCCGCAAACCTTTTAGCGAAACTCCAAACAATCTGGCAAAACCCATACAATTTGGCAAAAGTCCAATCTTTTGCCAAATTGTATACTTCCATCCCCAATCGCCACATTATCAGCAGTATCCAAAAACGCCAAAAAGAGGGGTTCACCAACTACCCCGGGGAACCCCTCCAAGCCTGAAAACCCTTGATTCATGACAATAGAAAGCTTGCTTTTGTGCAGAATGCAGTATAAAATGATTTCAACGGAACTCTCCACCAAATTTGACAATTTCATATAAATCTGCTAAGATATATTTACATAAAGGTACTGCCGATAGACGGCTAGTCCGGTTTTATATTAGCAAAAATAGCCGCTAAGTTTTCCAGACTGTGGGCGGCTATTTTTGTGGTTTATTATTATCCTTGCTTCCTATCGCATATCCGAGTCCGAAGGCTGTCAGGCATAAGCTGATGACCGCTATCAGACCTTCCATTGTCAACATTGGCAAAGCCCTCCTTTCACAATACTGCCGTTTCATCGTTTATCGAATCATGATTTTGCGTACCGCATCGATGCCAATTTTATAGGGCAGGGGTCTGAGGTCGTGATCAGCCTCCTTTAGTTTCTCACGAATATTGATATGCTGCGGGCAATGTTTTTCACACTGACCACAGCCAACGCACTGTGATGCAAAACCGGGTTCCTTGCGCATTCCCATGTTCTGGGCAAACTCGAAGCGGGCTGAGGACTTTTTCTCCATATACATCAGATTGTAATAATAGAAATTGCCCGGAATATCCACTCCTTTGGGACAGGGCATACAATATCGGCAGCCCGTGCAGCCCACCTTTTCCCGTTCACGAATAATCTGCTTGATTCGCTCAACAATCTCCATATCCTCTTTTGTAAAATGTCCCGGCTCGGCCTCTGATGCGATACGGATATTCTCATTCACCATATTCTCAGAATTCATACCGGAAAGCACACAGGTGACTTCCCAATGCCATTAAGTTAAGAAAAAAAGGATGTTATGCGTAGTATTTATAATTATAAACGTTGTTTTTAATCAAGCGTGGATTTTAGTTTTTTGCATTACAAACAGACAGATTGAAATCTGCCTGAAAAAAGCTTATAATGATTATGTTCTAACTTCGATGCATGAGCGACATACTTTTATTACGCTTGATATTCCTGATAAAGGAACGCTCTCCTTTATCAGGATAGGTATATCGCTTTATCAGGTTATCAACATCGAAAGGCG
>CAMWWJ010000362.1 GCA_947177925.1 uncultured Lachnospiraceae bacterium | reverse complement strand
AATAGGCACGTCATAGCCAAGCTTTGCCAGATCGCCCGCACAGGTAAGTCCCGCAGGGCCGGAACCGATTACCGCTACCTTCTTGCCAAGTTTTTCTTTTGCCCCAGCAGGCTTGATTCCGTTTTCCCTTGCCCAGTCGGCTACGAAACGCTCCAGCTTACCAATGGAAATAGGGTCTCCTTTGATTCCTCTGATACATTTTCCTTCGCACTGGCTTTCCTGTGGACATACACGTCCGCAGACAGCAGGAAGCGCAGAAGATTCGCTGATGGTCTGATAAGCCTGTTCGATATTGCCATCCTTTACTTCACTGATGAATTTGGGAATATCGATGGATACCGGACATCCCTTTACACATTGGGCATTTTTGCAGTTGATGCATCTTTCCGCCTCACACATTGCTTCTTCTTTGTTATATCCTAAACATACTTCTTCAAAGTTCTTTGCTCTTGCTGCCGGTTCTTGTTCCCTGACAGGCACTTTCTTTAATACGTCCATTTTTTCATCCTTTCTTTCCATTCTTCCATGGCTGTATTTATCTATTTTTTACTATTGTATAGAAATATACTTTTTTGCCGCATAGATTTACTTCTTTAATTGCAGTTTCCGCATCCGCCGTGATGGGTATCCCCTTCCTGCGCCTTTAACAAATCCCTGCCTTCTTTTGTCTTATACATCTGCTGACGGGTCATTGCCTGATCGAAATCTACTAAATGTCCGTCAAATTCCGGACCGTCCACACAGGCAAATTTCACTTCTCCGCCTACGGTCAGACGACAGGCGCCACACATGCCTGTGCCGTCCACCATGATAGGATTCATGGAAACGATAGTCGGAATATTCAGTTCTTTTGTGGTAAGGCAGACAAATTTCATCATGATCATAGGACCGATTGCCACACAGGTATCATAGGACTTCCCTTCCTTTTCCACCAGATTCTTTAATGTCTGGGTTACCATACCGCTTCTGCCATAAGAGCCGTCGTCAGTGGTTATGTAAAGATTGTCTGCCACCTTGCTCATTTCCTCTTCATAAATAAGCAGGTCTTTTGTTTTGGCACCAATGATTACATCTGCCTTGACCCCATGCTCATGCAGCCATTTTACCTGTGGATAAACCGGTGCTGTGCCAAGACCGCCTGCAACAAATATGATTTTCTTTTGTTTTAAAGCTTCTATATCTTCTTCTACAAATTCGGAAGGTCTTCCAAGAGGTCCAACAAAATCATGGAAACTGTCTCCTGCTTTTAAGCTCCTCATTTTCCAGGTTCCGGCTCCAACCGTCTGTACGACTATTGTAATGGTTCCCTTTTCTATGTCATAATCACTGATGGTAAGAGGAATCCGCTCGTCCTCCTCTCCAAGTCTCACAATGACAAACTGCCCCGGTTCACAGGATTTTGCCACTCTTTTTGCTTCTACCTCAAATAAATAAATATTTGTGGTAAGTTCTTCTGCTTTTAAAATCTGGTACATGGTACTCCTCCTAAAGATAATATAGTTCGTATCTAAATGATATTTTTTCTCACACTGTAATTTACTATAAAGGAAAATGGGAAAAAAGGCAAGTAAATCCCACATTTTAAAATGCATCTACCATATAATACCCTGCATAATTGGCAGAAGCCCTATACAATTCCCTTGTGTGCACATTGATCGCATACACATTTCCGGATTTGGAACGACTGCCGCCTGGCTCCACATAATACTCGATGATCAGATAAAATATCTGGTCATTTTCCGTAAATGCCGAATCACAGACAAATTCCTTTGTTCCCTCCATATTCAGCGTATGTCCCTGCATATCAAGAATATCACCTCTTCCAATTAATGCCTGTTTCAATATAATATACGCCTCATCCACCGTAACAGCCGTATCCAACACTAAGTGATATTCCCGCCTTGCAATTTCGCTGGCAACTCCGTTTTCATCATACATGATAAACTGGAATACGCTATGTCCCAAAGGCATTGGAATGGGAACCAGATAAGGGGTGCTGTCCCTTGTAGGGGTGGAACCATCCATTGTATAGAACATTTCATATCCTTCAATCAAATCGCTGGCAATCATCCGGGGGCTTGAATATTCTCCCGAATCCACACTGATTTCCGGTTCATCGGGAACGGAAATATCTATCGTATATTTTTTCCGGACCACATCACTGACCAGATTGTATTGATTCACACAAAAAGCGGACACCTGATGCTCCCCTTTTTCTAGACGTATGGGAACGGAATATCTTTCGCTGTCCTTTGTAGGAACAGAACCGTCCAGTGTATAATAAATAGTACAGTTGCTGCCCGCTAAAAGCTTTAGGGAAATCACCTGATCATATTCTCCCTCTTCTTCACTGAATTCAGGAGTCTGTACTACATATTCCTGAAACTGTTCCACCACAGAAAGATCTGTGCAGACCTTTAAAATCCGATTGATATCCTCGTACTTTTTTTGTTCCTCATAAATGCCAATCAGGCTTTTATAGGCTTCTATGTAAGAATTATCCGTTTCCACAATTTCTTCCAGCATGGCCACTGCTTCCGCCTGCCTTTCCAGCTTCAGGTAAGCGCTGGACAACAGCATTTTTGCATCCGAAGAATTCGGCGCGATTTCAATGGCTCTTTTTGCATATTTCACTGCCGTTTCATAGCCTTGCGGCGAATCTAAGGCATAGGCGGTTCCCGCCTTTTTTATTTGATATTCATAAGAATTATAATTGATTGCATAGGGAATTCCAAAAATAAGGTACAGGAAAAGAAGCACTCCTCCGATTCCCATTCCGGCATATATTGCTTTCCTATGCTTCGACCCGGAAATTCTGGCAAAAAGTCCTATTTTCTCGGTTTCTCTATTTTGTTCCTCTTCCTGCTTTTCCGCCTCTTTTTCCTGTGAACCCTCTGTCTTAGTGTCTTCTTCCACACGGTCTATCAAACCGCTTAAGCTTTCCCTTATGCTTTCTTCTATTTCCGGCTCGAAAACCGGTACAAATTGCATTTCTTTTCCGCAGTGTTCACAAAAGACCTGTCCCTCTTTCATCTGTCCGCCGCAAAATGGACACTCCATAAAAACACCTCTACACTCTACTCTCCCCGATTCAAAAACCAGGAACTTCCGCTTCCTTACTGCACGCTTTCCACACAGTTATTCATCAGCATTGCTATCGTCATAGGACCTACGCCGCCCGGT